>JAAYHA010000120.1 GCA_012727545.1 Synergistaceae bacterium
GCCATGACAAAACAAATTATTGCGAAAGATCTGGTCACGATCTTGTCAAATGGGTTTGTTGCCACTCTTACAGTTGAAACCGGTGCTTCGTATTCTGTTTCTTCGATGAACTTACACTGCGCCTGTGTCATAAATGGGGCTCCTTTCAAAAAAAGGAAGATCCGGGGAGGATATTCCTCCCCGTGGACTTCCCGGATGCTGCTTTAATTATCGATAATTTTTATTTACTGAAGTTCTTTAAAGATTACCGAGGTTCTTTACAAATTCCTTCATAAGTTCTTCAGTCATGCCACGCTTGCCAAGCTCTGTCCATGTTGTTATGCATGCTTCTTTGATGGGCTTAAGTTCAGCTTCGGTATACTTGAAGACCTTGATGCCTTTTTTCTCCATGAGATCCATGTATTTGTTGTCTTCTGCCTTAGCGTTGTCTATAGAGAGAAGTGTGTATTTCTTGGCCACTTCTTCAAAGACCTTCTGATCTGCAGGAGTGAGCTTCTTCCAGGATTTGTCGCTGACCATGATCGCAAGGTACTCCATTGAGTAGTTGGTGTGGTACCAGTACTTCAGAACGTCTCCCAGGATCGTGTATGCCGCTGCTACAGGGTAACCGTCAACTGCATCGCATACGCCTGTCTGCATTGACTGGTAAACATCTGAGTAAGGGATGGTGATCGGGCGGAAACCCATTGCTTTTGCTCCGAGAGTGTAAACGTCCATGTTCGGTACTCTGGTAAGAACGCCCTTGTCGACCTTCGGGTTGAGGGGTTCTTTGAGTTCTTTCGTTGATCCGATACCGATCATTCCTTCGATGTAGGATCCGATCAGCCTTACGCCGAGGGCGGAACTGAGTTCATTCAATTTGTTGGGCAGCCATGCACCGGGGACAAAGACCTTTTTCGCATCTTCGTAGCCGCTTATAAATCCGTTGACATAAACGAGCTCGAGGCGGGGGTCAAATTCGCTTGCGATCGACATAAGGGACATGTCGACTGTTCCGCGGATCATCTCTTCCATAACAAGCGAGTAGTTTCCAAGCTGGTTTGCGGGATAGACTTTGACCTCAACGCGGCCGCTGGTCTTCTGTGCGATTTCCTTGGCCATATCATTCATTGTCTTGGTCGCCATGTGGTCGGGAGGAGACTGACCTGCGAAACGGAAAACGATAGGAGCTGCTGTTGCCGGGCTTACTGCTGCTACGAAAAGAAACATTACTGCAAGGATAACTGCAAATTTCTTCATCAAAAAAACTCTCCCTTCAAGTCTCTATTTCTTGTTCTCGTTATTGGATAATGACTTTAAATACTATCTGCAGATGCATGAGCTAAATAAAAAGCTGCTACAAATCGCTCTTCCTTACAGCCCTCCTTTCCTGCATGACAGAGAATAACTGTAATTATATTAATTATTCCTAATATTGCAAAACCTAATATTTCAAATTCTTCGTTCTGAAACATTTGAACTAATAACTGAAAAACGAGAGAATCACGGGAACAAATTACATCAAAGAAGCATTTTAGTCAATCTCGTATCCTTGTTCTTAAGTTGCCTGATATTTCTGTGGCCATATTATTATCGTATTATTTTAATGAAAAAAACTTTTCTAAATAATTTATCTTTGTTTTTGATAATTAATATTCATTTCTTCTCTTTATAAGCCCTGTCTTATACCATAATAATATTTCAGGAAAAGATGACCGCACCAATTATACCGTAAATAACAAGCAACAAGGGAGGGTAATTTTTAAAGAATTTGCATGTTCGCATGAGCAAAATTCCTATGACCAGCATTGCCATAGTCATAACACCATTTTTTACGGTTACTGTAAGTGGAGAAACAAGCGATAGTGTAAGCAGGCCGGCAACAATTGGGCGCAGCATATCTTTGAATTTTCTGCTTTTTTCTGCCTCTAATTTTTTCAAAACACATGATACGGCACACAAAATCAAAACGGGTACAATAACGATCGATAAAGTAGAAACAATTGACCCGGGGATGCCGGCCTGCTGAAAACCAACGAAAGTGGCAGCATTTATAGCAATAGGTCCGGGAGTCACCTGGGAAAGTGCCAGGACCTGTCCGAACTGGGACGAGGTAAGCCATCCGGTCGCTTTGACAAGCTGATATTCTATGAGAGGAAGTGTCGAGAGCCCCCCCCCAAAAGCGCCCACAGCTATCTGTGCAAAAGAAAAGGCAAGTTCCAGAAGTACCTTCATCGTAATGCAAGCCTTTCCCTTATCAGCTGTACTAAAAATGCCGCAAGCATAGAAAGCAGGGGGTTGATCCCAAATACTCCTATCAATGCGATGACAATGACAAAGGGGACAATATTCCACCAC
>JAAYHA010000121.1 GCA_012727545.1 Synergistaceae bacterium
AGGGAGCTGTTCCGATGAATTTCTGGCTGGCGGCACGGGAGAGGGAATTTTTGTCTGAAAGGAGCTTAAGCATATTTTTTTCCGGATCATAGATATATGCGCCGCTTTTAAGAAGAACATAGAGGCTTATGTAGGGATCGGATCCCATCGCGAAAGGGACTGTCCAGCCCTTGCCGTCCCTGTTTTTTCCGGTTGCTGCCCATACGAGGGTGGAGAGTTCTTTGAGAGAAGGCTCTTTGTCTGTGAATGCTGTCTGAGCTGCAGATGACCTCTCCGAAATAGCCTGAAGAACGCTTTTCCCTCCCTCTTTTTCCGGGGAAGTGAGCATAATATCGGAAGTAACGGCCTCTGAGATGTTTGCCATTGTTCCGAGCAAAATAAAAAACATGATAAGAAATATAGTCTTCATAACGGCCTCCTCTTTCTTGCCGGTCAGTTGCTGTTTCCTTGCTCCGGAGCTTGAAGGTTCAGGTTTCTTAAAAATGCTACCAGGCATTTTCATATATTTTTTTAACGGCATCAAAATCAAGCGGTCGGGGGTTGTTTGACATCAGTCTTACCTCTTTAAGTGCGGCCTCGGCCATTTCTGCGGCAGCTTCTTTTGGAATGCCGAACTCTCTCAGCCGCGTCTTTACCCCTATCCTTTCACCAAGTTCAACTATCCCCTGAAGCGCAGCTTTGGCAGCGTCACAGGCAGACATTCCGTCAGTGTAAACTCCCATGGCCTTTGCTATAGGAATAAATTTATCCTCGCACCCTTCAAGGCTGTATTCCATCACCCATCTGAGAAGAGCTGTGTTTGCCTCCCCGTGAGGAACGTGATACTGACCGCCGAGCGGGTAGGCCATAGCGTGGACACCGGCCGTTCCTGACATTGAAAAAGCCATGCCGGCTATCATGCTTCCGTATGACTGGGATTCCCTTGCCTTAAGGTTTTGTCCGTTAAGGACACATTCGGCAAGGTTGAAATATATATTGCTGATCGCCGTCAGAGCAAGATCCTTAGTGAATTGGTTGGTTCCCAGTGAGAGAAAGGCTTCCACACCGTGAACAAGAGCATCCATGCCTGCGGCGGCAGTGATATGCGGAGGCAGGTCAAGCGTGAGCTCAGGATCGACCAGTGCGGTGTCGGCGACAAGGAACCTGCTTGATATACCTTTTTTCATCCTCTCTTCAGCGAATGAAAATACTGCGACTGCTGAAACTTCAGATCCGCTTCCCGAAGTCGTGGGTATCATTATTGTCGGAAGGCCTTTTTTCGGTATCTTTTCACTTCCTACCATATCCGATACTTTGATCTCAGGATTTTCAGCCATTACAGCGGCCATCTTTGCAAAATCCATCGAGCTTCCGCCTCCAAAGGCTATCAGGCAGTCATAGCAACCATTTCTTATGAAGACGGCAGCTTCCTCAAGGAGCTCGACCGGGGGTTCCGGTTCGACCTTGTTCCAGTGCCCCGGAGACATGCCCAGTTCTGAAGACTTTTGAATAAACCACGCCAGATGTTTGCTTTGTGCCATGTGACTGCCGGTTATGAAGAGTGGTCTTTTGGATCCGAGCTGCAAGGCTTTTTCCGCAGCTGTACTGGAACAGCCCGATCCGAAGGTCACTTCCTGCGGCATCCTGAATTTGAAAGATCTCATTAGATCTTCGTTACATTTTGAAACGATCATTTGTCAGACACTCCTGTCATATATTTGACCAGGGCCAGCCAAGGCTGAAGCCCAGATAACCGAAAATATATCTCCCTGTAAATATTGCAAGGATACATCCTGCCGCAAGGTACGGACCAAGCGCGACAGCATCCTTTCTGTTGATCTTTTTTGCTATCAGAAGCGGTATGACTATAACACCGCTTGTCATGAAACCAAGGTAAAGGCTGAGAACAGTAAGCTTCCAGCCCATCAGGGCTCCGACGCCGACCATCATCATAGCATCTCCCATGCCCATCCCTCCGCGGCTGACAAAAACTATCGCATAAATAAATGCAAAACCAAGGGCGGCGCCCATTGCTCCATCGATCAAAGCGGGAAGTCCTCCCGGCAGTCTGGCCAGAAACGAGACGGCTGCCATCGCCAGCGCCCATGAATCGTAAATGTAACCGCTTTCAATGTCAGTAAGCGAATGGAAAAGCATGAAAAAGAGAGCTATGAAAGAGAAGATCAAGGGATATTCTATTCCCCAGTACCAGACAGAGAGAGCCCCTATAATACCCCCGGCAAGCTCAGCTATGAAGTGCCTGGGCGGTATGAAGCTTCTGCATGTCCGGCAGCGTCCCTGGAGCACTAGGTAGGATATGATTGGTATGAGGTCAAAAGAGCTCAGCTGTCTGCCGCATTTATCGCAAACAGAACGCTCATTTCCCCACCATTTTTTTTCTGCCACAGTCCGCATAGCTGCAGCGTTTATGAAAGAACCTGTCACTGCACCCGCGGCGAAACCCAGAAAAATGCTGATACTTTCCATCACTTCCATGTGGACACCCCTCCTGCAGGAGGTTAAAATTAGCTTCACAGGCAATATCTCATATACGCTAATAAAGGAGATGAAAGACAATGCCCATCGTAGTAGTTAATATCAAAGAGGGCCGCACCCTCGAACAGAAGCGTGATATGGTCACAAAGGTAACAGAAGCACTTTGCGAGACCATGGAGGTCCCTAAAACGTCAGTCCGCATCATTATCAACGAAATGGCAAACGACAATTTCGCAGTCGCCGGGAC
>JAAYHA010000122.1 GCA_012727545.1 Synergistaceae bacterium
CGGCAAATATCAAGGAAAGAATTGCCATTGACCCTTCAAACCTTAAATCGATCGATCCGGAAAATGACCTTCTGTCCCTGATAAGCTGCCCCAACGGCAGAAGCAAACACGGGATCTGGGAGCAGTACGACTCTATGGTCCAGCTGCATACGATAGAGGGACCGGGATCACCTGTTGCTGTGGTCGAAGTCCCAGATACTGAAAGGGCATGTCTGCTCACAATGGAAGCTGAGCCCAACAAGTGCTGGACTGACCCCTATATGGGCGCCTCAGAAACTATAGCTCTTTCACTGAGGGGGCTCTGGATATCGGGTGCAGAAATATTGGGGATGACAAACTGCCTTAACTTTGCCTCACCCGAGGCTCCGGAAAAATTCTATGAACTGGAACAGTCCATCAAAGGTCTCGCAGACACATGCAGAAGCCTTGACTGTCCGGTAGTGTCAGGGAACGTGAGTCTCTACAACGAGACAGCAAGCGGACAGATCTACCCCACTCCCCTCGTGGTGACTGCCGGACTTCTTAAGGACAGAAGGAAACATCTTGCATCAGGAAATGCGGGAACCGGAGACACGCTATACATCGTTGGGGATCTTTGCGGTTCACTGGGAGCTTCGCGCTACCAGGTAATGAAAAACGGCAAACCGGCCGGCAAAACTGTCAGGCCTGATCATGATAAGGAAAAGTTGTTCCGGGAGAGGGCGATGAAAACTGCTGCTGACGGAGTTGCGTCTTCCGGACGTGCTGTTGCCGGCGGAGGCATTGCAGTTGCACTTGCAAACGAGGCAATAGCTTCAGACAGGGGTATCAATATCGAAATAAACTCATCCATAGCCGCGGAAGAGCTCCTCTTCTCAGAAGGCGGAGCACGAGCCATATATGCGGTCCCCAAAGAAAAAGCCGACTCTTTTGAAAAGATATGGGAAGGTTTTCCATGCACTGAGATCGGAACTGTTGGTGGAGATAAGTTTGAGTGGAAAGATATGCTCAGCGTTGATCTGTCAAAACTGAAAAAAGCCTTCTTGGAGGGCTGTTTCTAAAAATGTGCGGCGTTTTCGGCGCTTACAGCATGAGCGGCGCCTCGGTCCTTGAGGATGTCTACCTTGGTCTTTGCGCGCTTCAGCACAGGGGACAGCTTTCTGCCGGCGTAGCATGGATAGAGGACGGAACTGTAAACATAAAGAAGGGTATGGGGCTGGTCCACGAAGCACTGAGCCAGAACTGCCTTTCCAACATCCATGCAGATACTGCGATAGGACATGTAAGGTATGCCACAGCAGGAGGCACCAGGATAGAAGACTGCCAGCCTCTGGGAGCAAATTATTCCCAGGGTCCTGTTGCCATCGCCCACAACGGCAACCTGACAAACGCCAATGGCCTCAGCGGCTATCTTGAAAACAGGGGCGCCATATTCCACACATCATCCGACACAGAGACCATCCTTCAGCTTATGGCCCACCAACCGGGGGTCGTCCAGCTCGAAGCCCTTGAAAAAGCACTTTCTAAGATCCAGGGGGCATACAGCCTTGCTGTGCTCTTCGATGGATGCCTCATAGCTGCAAGGGATCCCTGGGGTTTCCGGCCCTTGGTCATAGGTCAGAGAGATGAAACTATCTATGTCGCATCAGAGTCATGCGCTCTGGACATACTTGGAGCCGAGATAGTCCGAGATGTTGAACCGGGCGAAATACTTGTCATTGACAGAAGGGGCATGATATCCCGCAAACTCCCGGCAAGCCCTCCCAAAAGATGCCACTGCTCTTTTGAATATGTATATTTTGCCCGCCCTGACAGCGTTATAGACGGCAGATCCGTTTACAGAGCGAGGAAAGAACTTGGTGTAAAACTGGCAGAAGCTGCTGTTCCGGAAAATTCTGTAGTTACAGGGATGCCGGACAGCGGCACACTTGCAGCCCTTGGATACGCCCAAAAGTCATCTCTTCCCTTCGAGATGGGGATCGTGAGAAACCGGTATGTGGGCAGGACATTCATACAGCCCACACAGCTCGTGAGAGATATCGGGGTCAAGATAAAACTCAACCCGCAGCGTACAGCATTCACAGACAGGGAGGCTGTAGTGGTTGACGACTCTCTTGTCCGGGGAACGACTGCAGGAAGGATCGTTTCAATGATCAGGGAGAGCGGAGCTAAAAAAGTCCACCTCCGTATAGCATCACCTCCCGTCTGTTTCCCATGTTACTACGGAATAGACACCCCAAGTTCAGACGAACTGGCGGCGGCTCAGATGGACATACCCGCCCTCTGCAAAAAGATAGGTGCAGACTCCCTTGAATACCTTACCTGTGCACAGCTTAGGGATGCTATAGGGCTTCCCTCGTCAGAGCTCTGCACAGCCTGCTTTGACGGAAGCTATCTTGAAAATGAGGATTACTCTGATCTTCTGGAGGTCTGATCAAAATCCGCTCCGCTCTGCCGGCAGTTCGGGGTAAAAATAACAGAACGTGTTAAACGAAAAACTATGCACATAAAAATCTTTGGAGGTGCTCGAAATGGAACTGAATAAAAAGGATTTCATATATGAAGGCAAGGCAAAGAGGCTCTACACTACAGAAGATCCGGATCTTGTCATAGTTGAATACAAGGACAGCTTCACCGCTTTCAACGGAGAGAAGAAGGCTACAATGAGCGGCAAAGGTCAGCTCAATAACAAGATAAGCTCAAAGCTTTTCGGGTATCTGAAATCAAAAGGCATAGAATCACATTTCGTCAGGCAGACAGACGATGTCCATCAGGTCGTTACAAGAGTTTCCATCGTACCCCTTGAGGTCATCGTAAGAAACATAACTACAGGATCACTCTGCAAGAGGCTTGGCGTTAAGGAAGGCATGGTACTTCCCCGCCCTCTCGTGGAGTTTTGCTACAAAAACGATGAACTGGGCGACCCCATTATCCTTGAGGATCATGCGATCCTTTTCGGATGGGCGACAGAGGAAGAAATAGCCAAGATCAAAGACATTTCACTCAAGGTAAACTCCGTGCTGAAAGAATATTTTGAAGAAAAGGGCATCGTCCTTGTCGACTTCAAGCTTGAGTTCGGCAAAGATTCAAAAGGAAACCTGATGCTTGCTGATGAGATCTCACCGGACACATGCAGGTTCTGGGACAGTTCTACGGGAGACCGCCTGGACAAGGACCGCTTCCGCAAAGACCTCGGAAACGTACTGGGCGCATACGAAGAGATCTGGAAGCGGATATCAGCGTAAAAGATGAGCGGGATATTCGGGGCTTACAGCAAAACAGGCAAACCTGTCCTGGAGGAGGTCTACCTCGGACTTTATGCTCTTCAGCACAGGGGACAGGAGTGTGCGGGAATCGCCTGGAGCGAGGACGGGCGTATAGCTGCCGCAAAGGGAATGGGGCTGCTCCACAACGCAATAGAACAGCAGTGCCTTACTCAAAAAAACGCTCCATGCGCCATAGGACATGTACGTTACACACCGCTTCCGGGATCCCAGCAGCACAATGTGCTTCCCATAGGGGCAAACTACGCCAGGGGAGCTGTCGCAGTTTCACATGACGGACTTATCACAAACCTTAAAGAACTGACGGTGCAGCTTGAGAATCAGGGGGCCATTTTCCAGTCTTCAACAGATTCTGAAGCTATCCTCCATCTCATGGCTCACAAATCCCATATGCAGCCTCTGGATGCCCTCATAGATTCCCTTCGCAAGGTAAAGGGTTCATATGCAGTTATTGTGCTCCTTAACGGAGTTCTTGTGGCGGCGCGGGATCCATGGGGATTCAAACCCCTTGTGATAGGAAAAAAGGATGAGGATCACTATGTCGCTTCAGAATCCTGTGCTCTTGATATTGTAGGGGCAAAGCTACTGCGCGACGTCGAACCGGGAGAAATCGTCGTCATTGACGACAGGGGTATGAGAAGCCTGAAGATTCATCACGAGTGCTTCAGAGGCATGAGATGTTCATTCGAGTATGTGTACACAGCCAGACCGGACAGCATAATCGACGGCAGGTCTGTATATGAGGCACGCAAAGAGATGGGCAGGCTGCTGGCTGAACAGGCTCCGTGCCCGGAGGCTGAAATAACGGCGGGTATGCCTGACAGCGGAACGATAGCTGCGGTCGGTTACGCAGAAAGATCCGGCATTCAGCTTGAAATGGGAGTAGTTAGGAACCGCTATGTCGGGCGGACATTTATTCAACCGACCCAAAAAGTACGCGACCTGGGTGTTAAAATTAAACTGAACCCGATCTCTGAAGTTTTTGACAATAAAAAAGCAGTAATAATTGATGATTCGATAGTACGTGGGACAACCGCAGAGAGGGTCGTCTCCATGATAAGAGACTCGGGAGCATCCGAAGTACATTTGAGGATCGCCTCCCCTCCTGTGCTGCATCCCTGCAGATACGGCATAGATACCAGAAAAGAAGAGACTCTTGCCGCAGTCCGAATGACTGTCCCCGAACTTTGCAAAAAGATAGGAGCGGACTCCCTTGAGTACCTAAGCGAGGAAAACCTGATTGCAGCCATAGGACTGCCTGAGGATCAGATATGCACAGCCTGTTTTACCGGTAAATATCTTGATGAAAATGATTTGAAAGCTGGTGCGTGATCTTGGATAACAACTTGACCTACGAAAAGGCGGGAGTAAGTATCGAGGCAGGCGACCTTTGGGTCGAAACAATAAAGGGCATGCTGAAAAAACGCCCGAAAGACCCTGACTGCGTTGGCGGAGTAGGGGGATTTGCCGGCCTGTACCGCATTGGAGGAGGAAAATGTATAGCAGCCTGCTGCGACGGAGTCGGCACAAAACTTGAGCTGGCCAAGGAGACAGGGATCTACCGCGGGCTTGGACAGGACCTTGTCGCCATGAACGTCAACGACCTTGTCACCGGTGGGGCAAGACCTCTATTTTTCCTCGATTACGCTTCATGCGGAAAACTGAACGTTGATATTTTTAAAGATATCCTTGAAGGCATCCTAGATGCATGCAACGAAAGCATGTGCGCTCTGCTAGGTGGAGAGACGGCTGAAATGCCCGACGTCTACGGCGAAGATGGTTTTGATCTGGCCGGATTTGCTGTCGGCATGATCGACGAAGATAAAATCATCGACGGAAGCGAAGTAAAAGAGGGCGACATTATCCTGGGGGTCAGCAGCTCCGGTGTGCACAGCAACGGATACAGCCTCGTAAGGAAGGCCCTTGGCAAAGACGGGCTTAACGCGGGGCTTGACACTGTCCCCGACGGCTGGACCGAAAAACTTGCAGAAGCTGTCATGAGACCTACAAAATTATATGTAAAGCCTGCCCTTGCGGCAGTAGAAACCGGAGCTGTCCATGCCATGGCTCACATTACAGGCGGCGGGATGTACGGAAATATCATAAGGGTCATCCCCAAAGGACTCGACATCGACATAGATTTCAGCTCATGGCAGCGCCCCAAAATTTTTGAACTTATTCAGAGCGCAGGCATTGAGGAAGAAGAAATGAGGAAAGTATTTAACCTTGGCATAGGGTACGTCTTTATCGCTGATCCTGAAGAGGCGTACATGATCGAAAATGCCCTCTCCGGTCACGGAGAGAAAGCTGTGAAGATAGGAAGGGTAGTAAAGTGTACCTCCCCCGAATAGCGATCCTGATCTCCGGCACAGGTTCAAACATGGAAGTTATCCTTAAAGCCTGCATTACCGGAGAACTGCCTGCCGAGGTCTCTTTTGTGGGAAGTGACAACATAAACGCAAAAGGTCTTGACACTGCGTCCGCCCTGGGAGCTCAAACACGAGTATTCTTTTACAAAAGGGACGGACGAAAGGCGGCAGAGGAAGCTATCTCCATGGCTGTCAGGGAGACAGAGACAGACTGGATAATACTTGCAGGCTTCATGAAAGTGCTCTCCCCTGAATTTGTAAGAAAATTCCCTGACAAAATCATAAATATC
This sequence comes from Synergistaceae bacterium, assembly GCA_012727545.1. Taxonomy (GTDB): domain Bacteria; phylum Synergistota; class Synergistia; order Synergistales; family Synergistaceae; genus Caenicola. The sequence goes on from JAAYHA010000122.1 coordinate 5,923, forward strand.
CACCCTGCAATGCTGCCCTCATTCCCCGGCGCCCACGGTATACGTGACGCATGGGAAGCGAAGGCGGACCACACCGGCGTAACTGTCCACATAGTTGACGAAGAGGTGGACCACGGACGCATACTTGCCCAGGAAAGGGTCGACATCCTTCCTGAAGATACACTGGAAACTCTTGAAGAGAGAATTCACAGGGTCGAACACAGGATATACAAAGAGACTCTGATAAAACATTTTTTAGAAAATCCGATATCTATCGAAGACCGGGAGGAATAATGATGATGGAAACAAGAAAAGCGCTTATATCTGTCTGGGATAAGACAGGTGTTCTTGAATTGGCAAAGGGACTCGCGGCACACGGATACGAAATTGTTTCAAGCTCAGGAACTGCAAAGCACCTTGAAGAGGGCGGCATTAATGTTACTGAAGTAGTTGACATGACCGGACTTCCTGCGATCCTTGGAGGAAGGGTGAAGACCCTCCATCCGGCTGTTATGGGCGGGATACTGGCAAGAAGGGGTATGGCCCAGGATGACGAGGACAGAAAGAAGTTTTCCATCCCGCTCATCGACGTTGTTGTGTGCACGCTCTATCCCTTTGAAGAGACAGCTGAAAAAGGTGCTGACCTCGACCATCTTATCGAAAAGATCGACATAGGCGGAGTCTCCCTGATCAGGGCGGCTGCAAAAAACTATTACCACGTGACCGTTGTGACTGACATTGCAGATTACGGGTGCGTCCTTGAGGAGCTTGAGAAGAAACAGGAATTCACGCTTGAATTCAAACAGAAGCTCGCCCTCAAGGCCTTCCGCCTCACTTCATCATACGACGCAACGATATACAAGGGCCTTTGCTCCGAGATAGGCGCTGAAGATGAGACCGGGGACGATAAGATCCTTCCGCTGCGTAAGGTACAGGACCTGAGATACGGTGAAAACCCGCATCAGAAAGCCGCTCTCTTTCTTCCCCCGCTCGAGAAGCAGCCATTCGAACAGCACTCCGGAAAGGAACTTTCCTACAACAACCTTCTTGACCTTGATACGCTTCTTCGCGGCTGTTCAGTATTCCAGGACCTCTGCGCCTGCACGATCGTAAAACACACCACGCCTTGCGGAACTGCACACGGTAAAAACCCGCTTGAGGCATTCAGGAAAGCACTTGAGTGCGATCCGGTCTCTGCTTTCGGCGGCATAATCGGGATGACAAGAAGTGTCGACATGGAGACTGCAAAGGCTATCACAGAGACCTTCTTTGAGATAGTGGCTGCGCCTTCTTATGATGAGGGCGTGATCGAATGGTTCAGGGAAAAGAAGCCCAACCTCAGAGTCCTCACAATAACCCCCGGATATGCCCCAAAACTTCAGATAACAGGAAATCGCTGCGGCTTCCTTGTTCAGGAAGATAAGCTCCCGGCCCTTCCCCGGATGGATGAAGGCAAATGGATCGGAAATGCAAGACCCGACCTCTGGGATGACATTATTTTTGCCTGGAAGACAGCTGCCATAACAAAGAGCAACGCGATAGTCCTGGTCAAGGACGGAGCTGCTGTAGGAATAGGCGGAGGATTCACCAACAGGGTGGACGCTGCTGATTACGCACTCAGGCTTGCCTGCGAAAAGGCAAAGGGCGCAGTCCTTGCATCAGATGCGTTCTTCCCCTTCCCAGACACAATAGAACTCGCTGCAAGAGAGGGAGTCATTGCTGTGATACAGCCGGGAGGCTCAATTAAGGATGAAGAGGTATTCAAACGGTCTGAAGAGCTTGGAATAAGCATGTTCGTCGGCAGCGGCCGTACGTTCAGACACTAAAGGAGGGGCTGTCATGAGGATAATGGTACTTGGGGGCGGCGGACGGGAGCATGCTATCGTTCACGCTTTTTCAAAATCCAGGATCGTCACAAAACTTCACTGCTGCCCGGGAAATCCGGGAATATCAAAGCTTGCTGCATGCCACGCAGGAAACCCGTCTGACCCTTTTCAGATGACGGCTCTATGCAAAAGGCTTGATATCGACCTGGTTTTCATTGGCCCGGAAGCTCCGCTTGTGGCAGGAACAGCCGATGCTTTGAGGGATGCCGGCATCCTTGTGATGGGACCCGGCAAGCTTGGAGCACAGCTTGAAGGCAGCAAAGTATTTTCAAAAAATTTCATGCTAAAGCATGGGATACCAACTTCTTCTTTCGACTGCTGCCATGACCTTGAAGAGTGCAAAAAAGCCCTGGACAAGAGATCTGCTCCCTATGTTGTAAAGGCAGACGGCCTTGCAGCCGGAAAAGGGGCTTTCCTTCCAAATACCAGGGAAGAGGCAATGACGATCTGCAGCATGATGCTTGAAGACATGATCCTTGGATCGGCAGGCAGGAATATAATAATTGAGGACTACGTTGAAGGACAGGAAATGACCATCCTTGCCATAACAGATGGTGAAACTGTCAGGATACTGCCTTCGAGCCAGGACCATAAAAGAGCTCTTGACGGAGACAAAGGAAACAACACCGGAGGAATGGGGGCCTATTCCCCTGTACCCTGGGTAGACGAGCCTTTCATGAAAAAAGTGGAGGATGTTGTGCTTCTGCCGACACTTGAAGGACTAAAAAAAGACAACATCCCCTTCTGCGGGGTCATTTATGCCGGCATCATGATAAAACCTGACGGTTCGCTCTATGTGCTGGAATACAACGTAAGGCTGGGAGACCCTGAAGCCCAGGTGGTCCTTCCTGTATTTGCCGGAGATTTTGGAGAGGCGATCTTTTCATGCTGTAAAGGCGACCTGGCAAAGGTCGATTGGCCTGTCCCCGAACACTTTGCCCTGGGAGTCGTAATGGCATCGGGGGGATACCCTGATAAGTACCAGACCGGCTATGAGATAGTGCTCCGTGAAGAGGAAGTTCATGACACATACATATACCATGCAGGAACATCACATGACTACACTGGAACCCTCGTTACATCGGGAGGCCGTGTCTTCACCGTAGTTGGGATAGCTCCTACCCTCAAAGAGGCTAAAGACCTTGCTTACAGGCGCGTTAATACGGTCTATTTCAGGGATGCTCACTACAGGAAGGACATAGGAGACAAATCACTTAAAGGGGAGGAAAAATAGTGAATACTCCCAGAATAGGAATAATAATGGGCTCTGCCTCTGACATCCCTGTGATCGAAAAAGGCGTTAAGGTGCTTGATGAGCTTGGAATTCCCTACGAAGTGGCAATAGCCTCCGCACACAGAACACCCCGTGACGTTGAGGGCTATGCAGTCAACGCATCAAAGAGAGGCATAATGGTGATCATAGCGGCAGCAGGACTTTCAGCGGCGCTCCCGGGGGTCGTTGCAGCTGCTACAAATCTGCCTGTGATAGGCATTCCCGTAAAAGGCGGAGCGCTTGACGGACTTGATGCACTGCTCTCGGTCACACAGATGCCTCCCGGAGTCCCCGTAGGCTCAGTGGGCCTCAACGCCTCACTGAACGCCTGCCTGATGGCGGCAAGGATAATTGCGATAAATGACAGAGAGATATCTGAAAGACTTGAAGCATGGACAAAGGAAAGGGCTTCTGCCGTAGCGGAGAGCCGCTCCAAGCTTGC
>JAAYHA010000123.1 GCA_012727545.1 Synergistaceae bacterium
ATCATTACTGAACTGTAATCAATCATTTTCCCTGAAATGCGTACCAAGCGAGCCCTTCCTCTTGAGCGCTGCATCGGCGACAGCAGCCGCTGTATCCGTCAACCCCTTCATCTCCAGTGCAAGAAGCATCTCTGTCGGGCTGTTTATCATGAGTTTCATCTCTGAAATGTCATGGATCTTATGCTGCGCGTGGATGATGCTTTTTTCACTTCTCACCGGTCCAAGAAGATCCCAGGCAGTTTTCTGCAATTCTGACCGCAGAATTGACGGCGCTGTGCCTTTTTCAGAATTTGCAACCGGCGGGCAGCATTCCGGCTCGTGGTGGAATTTTGTCTCCCAGACGTCGTCCCCTGCCGCGTGCCTACCGGCAATGATCCCAAAAGTCACTATGTTTGAAAATGCATTCCCGCCGATCCTGTTTGCCCCGTCAACTCCACCGGTGGCCTCCCCGCATGCATAAAGGCCGGAGATGCCTGTCCTGCACCCAGTATCTATCTTTATCCCGCCGGACATGTAATGCTGTATCGGAGATACCCTTACAGGCCGCCTAAAATGGTCGAAAAATCTGTGGTCTATCGTCAGCGAATATCTAAGCCCGCGATCCTCCCATTTTTCGTCGCTCACATCTTCAAGGTGGGCAAACACAGGCCCTTTCTCTTCTTTTTTTGCCATAAGGACAGAGCATCTGTCCCTCGCAAAGAGGTTGGCCTCAGCACCGTTTATATATCCCCACTCTTTTATTGCCTTGATAAAAAATTCATCTCCGGTTTCGTCTGTGATCCTAATATGATCAACAAGACCAGTGTCTGCCAGCCATACGGGCAACCCGGGCTCCGCCCAGCCAATGGGATAGAACTGTACGAACTCCATGTCTATAAGCTCAAGCCCTGCTCTTTTTGCAAGCGAATAGCCGTCGCCTGTCATCCTTGACGGGTTGTCGCTCCTCCTGTAGATCTGCCCGCCTCCGCCCGTTGCTATAATTACCGCGTCAGCTTGCAACGATAAGGTCCTTCCTGTTCTCCAGTCAACGGCGCTGACGCCGGAGATCTTTTCTTTTGTCAGATCAAGAGACGTGACGACTGTCCATTCAATAAACTTGACGTTGGAGCTTTTTGCGATCTCCACCAGTTGCCCTACAAACCCTGCCCCTCCCATCAGTTCATTGGGGGCGGTAGACCGTGTGTTTGCACTTCCGCGTGTAAATTCTATTTTCACGCCAAGCTCAGCAAGCCTTTTAAGGCTCTCTTCGCTCTTTTCGGAAAGGATCCTAACCAGAGATGGGTCATTTATTCCCTTTCCTACCTCTATAGTCTTTGCAAAATGTTCTTTCGGGGTCACACCGCAGACCGGAAGCGTAAAAAATCCGGCTCCATAAGCAGTACACGTTCCCAAACCCGCCGAAGTCTTTGATATTACGGTAACATCAGCTCCGGCCATAGCGGCTTCTATTGCCGCGGTAAGACCTGCGCCTCCCGCACCAACAACTATTACCTTTTTCTGCGCCATCTGATCACCCCGTCTGATTTTCTTACTATTAGTTTTTAACGTCAATATTATAACAGAGGAAAGCGATGAAATTAGAAACAACATGGCCTGTGATGACAAAATATGGTTCGGCGGGACGGTTAGGCAACCTTATAACCACATTGAAATTACCACAGTCCCGAAGAAGTTAAACGGGTGTATATAAATATTGAAACCGTCATCAGGGCATAAAAAAAGATCCCCTCACCAGGGGATCTGAATTTTCTGGAGCGGAAGACGGGATTCGGACCCGCGACCCCAACCTTGGCAAGGTTGTGCTCTACCACTGAGCTACTTCCGCAATATAGTTTTATAAGTTACTGGTGGCGGGACCCAGAATTGAACTGGGGACACACGGATTTTCAGTCCGTTGCTCTACCTACTGAGCTATCCCGCCATCTCAGTGGCGTTAAAAAGTGGCGGAGCTGACGGGACTTGAACCCGCGACCTCCGGCGTGACAGGCCGGCGCTCTGACCAATTGAGCTACAGCTCCACTTTTTCAGTTGTTTGGTGGGCGGAATAGGTTTCGAACCTACGACCCCCTGCGTGTAAGGCAGGTGCTCTCCCGCTGAGCTATCCGCCCGCTTCGCTAAGTCGTACCGCATCTGCAACAACGTTAGCTATTATACCGATTTCGCCTGACATGTCAACAGTTCTTGAAATCTATTTTTCTGACCTTACTTACCTTCTGATGAAGAGAGCCTTTCCCCAGTCCGCTCCCACTCCGACCCAAATTACCGGAACTCCGGCCTCTTCTTCAATAAAATTTATATACTCCTGTGCCTGTATCGGCATTGTTTTGAAATCATTGTATGAAGAGAGGTCCTCTTTCCAACCCTCAAAGTTCCTGTAGACAGGGATCGCTTTCCAGGAATCCCTACTGGCCAGGTCGAGCATCTTTTTTTCTTCACCATCTACAATATATGCGGTACAAATTTTGAGTTCATCGATCCCGGTAAGGACATCAAGTTTTGTGAGAGCAAGGGCATGAACTCCGTTGTCTTTTACCGCGAATCTTAGTGCAGGAAGGTCAAGCCATCCCACTCTCCTTGGCTCCATCGTCACTCCTGAAAATTCTTTTCCCCTGTTTCTGATAAAGGCTGCCACGGCATTCGATTCCTCCGTAACGAAGGGGCCGTTGTCGTTCCTCGTATTGTAAGCCTTGGCAACACCAATTATCCGCATGGGTGAATTCCATCTGAGGCCTGTCCCCGCAAGTGCTGAAGCAGATAAAGAGGATATTGGCATCACGTATGGGTAGAGACCGCGTCCGACATCGTTGAGAGCTCCGTCGCATGATTCGAAGAGTATGCCAAGATTTCTTGAAACAGCCGCCGCAATAATATCTTCCGGGTCCCCTATGTAAGGTATCAGCCTCTCTCCGAGACTAAGGCACTGTGTAAATATTTCGTCTGGGTCAAGAGTTTTTTCTCCATAAATTTTAGTGAAATATTGGTTTTTTACATTGAGGTTCTCTTTTATTTTGTCGTGGAGTATGTCTGGATGGAGAAGATCGGCTACCCTTATCCCCATTCTCCGATACTTGTCAGAACAGCTGTGTCCGAATCCCTGTTCGACCATTGTTCTGTTCTTGTCGTGTCCAAATATCCGACCGTCAAGTACATCAAGTTTTTTGTGATAGTCGAGTATTAAGTGGCATGATTTGCTTATGGTCAGACGGGCTTTGAGGACTCCCGCTTCTTTCAGCATTTCTATTTCGTCTGATACTTTTTCAAGATCCAGCGTGACACCAGCACAGATAAGGCAATTTTTGCCGTCATGATGTATGCCGCTCGGCATGTAATTTACTCTGAACTTTTCACCGCAGGCAAATATTGTCCGCCCGCCATTTGAACACCCCTGAAAACGGACAACGACATCGGACCTGTTTGAAATAAAGTCAATTATTCTTCCCTTGCCTTCATTGCCCCACTGAGTACCAATGACCATTTTCGTCTCTGAGCCTGTGATCATAATTCTTCATCCTCATTTGTCACCAGCATCTCAGCCATCTCCGGAAGCGTGACCAGCCGGACCGGAAGTTTCGTGTATTCCTTGTTCAACTTTTCTAGAAAGAGGAGGGTAGCCGGCCTGAAATGACAGATCACTATCATATCGCCTCTCTTGAGTGTCGTTTTTACTACCTGGTCGAACCTTGCCTTTATTGAATCCTTGTCAGGTGTCCCATCGAGGAATCCCCTGTTTCGCAATGCTGTTATACCTGCAGCTTTGGCCACATCATAAGCTACGCTTTTCCCCGAGGTCCTGCTGTCGAGGAACAAAAGTTCCCTCTCTTTGAGCACGTCTATGATCGGGACCATTATGTCCCATTTTGAAGTCGCAAGGGATCCTCTGTGATTGTTTATGCCTATAGGCGAAGGAAGCGAGTTCAGTGCCTTGACAGTAACATCCCTTATCCTGTTCCGGTCCATTCCCTCGCCAACAAGGTATTCTTTGGGGTCTTTGTCTATTTCCGCCTGCATCGGGAGATGCAGCAGGTAGGGTATTCCGGTTTTGCCAGCAATGGCTGCTGTCTCTCCGGCGTACTTTGTGTAGGGAAGTATCGCCCATGTCATTGGCAGGTCAAATGATGCAACTTTTTTTGCCATATCAAGGGTATTCCCACCATCATCGACCACTATTGCCAGTATAGGTCTTGGGTCAAGGACCTCTTTTGGCGGAACTTCTTTTTCGGATGTCACATCTTTACTTTCGACAGGAGGGACTTCTTTTTCCTCCTGCGGTTTCGTACCCGATATTACTTTTTGATCATCTTTATCAAGGCTGAAGAACGATACCGCTTTAGATCCTAACCTGCCGGCCGCCGCTGATATGTTTTCTACTCTGCTGACTACAGAGGGGGAAAACTTTTCAGGGTAAAGCTTGCAAAAAAGAAAAAGCAACGCAAAAGACAGGACTGCAAGCAAAGCCAGTCTGAGAATACCATTTATAAGGCTCCCTTTGCTTTTGTAGTGGCGTCCCATCCGATCCACCTTTTCTGCTTAGATTATTTTTACTTCTTTGCAACTTCCTTACGAAGTATTTCAAGCCCTTTCCGAAGCTGTTTGTCGTTCTTCTTTTCTTTTGTTATCTCTCCCTCGACCTTTATGTTAGGTTCAAGGCCCTTGTGGTCGATGACAAACCCGGAAGGTGTCGTGTAACGCGCGATAGTTATGTAAATTCCTGAGTTGTCAGGCAGGTTGAAGAGTGACTGAACTGAGCCCTTTCCAAATGTCTTTGTTCCGACTATCTTCGCCCGCTTGTGGTCTTTCAGGGCTCCTGCAAGTATCTCGGCTGCGCTTGCGCTTCCCTCGTTTACGAGAGCTACGACCGGCAGTTTGGTCGCCCTTCCCTCAACAGCGTAAAGCGTGTCATTAGCCTTATCGAAACGGCCCTTCATTCCTACAACTACTCCTCCGCTGATAAACTGCGAAGTTACATCAACGCAGGAATTGAGAAGACCGCCCGGGTTGTTTCTGAGATCGAGAAGGATGCCTGTTGCCTTTTTCATTTTTGCATACTTTATTACAGCTTCGAGTTCTGCATCTGTCTTGAGGTTGAACTGGTTTATCTTTATGTACGCTATCCTTCCACCAAGCATTTCAAGCCTGACGGTCTTGATCTTTATAATTTCCCTTACGATGTCAAAATCCAGTATTTTTTCTTCATTTTTACGTCTGACACCGATCTTTACCGGCTTTCCGGCGGGTCCTCTCAGAAGTTTGACGACCTCGTCGCTGGTCATTCCAATGACGTTCTTTTCGTCTACCTTCACTATCTCGTCAAGGGGCTTAAGTCCGACCCTGTCTGCGGGTGTGTTCTCTATAGGTGCGATAACTATGGTACGTCCGTCACGGGAGGTGATATAGATCCCCAGGCCTCCGTACTCGCCCTCCATCTCCAGATTTTCTTCCTCCAGCTCCTTAGGTTCCACAAAACGTGTGAATGGGTCGCCTACAGAGCTTACCAATCCTTTCATGGCACCATAATACATCTTTGTTTCATCTATGGTTCCTTTTTTGTCTCCGTCGACCTGGTATGTCTCAAGAGCCATCTTGGTCTGTTTGATTATGGCAAGCTGCTGGGGCGAGAAGGGAAGCCCCTTTGGCCAGTCGGAACTTATCGCCGGGGGAGTCATGTATATACCTGCAGCTACCAACAATCCTAAAACAATGCCAATAGCTATATCTCTGTATTTATTAAACATAAAGACCACAAACCTTTCTTTGTGCTTGAATATGCATATATTACTGCAGGTATCTCATTGGGTTGACAGCATCTCCGTTTACCCTGGTCTCGAAATGGAGATGGTTTCCCGTAGCTACGCCGGTGGCCCCTACCCTTCCAATCATGCTGCCCCTGTTTACCTTTGCCCCCTCTGTACATTCTATCCTGGAAAGATGGGCGTAAACAGTGGTAAGGTTGCCTCCGTGGTCCAGGATGACAACATTTCCGTATCCGCTCAGCCACCCGGTAAAGAGCACCTCTCCGGTGTCAGCAGCTTTGACGGGTGTTCCGTTTGGTGCGCTTATGTCTAGCCCCGTATGGGTAATTTTAGTTTTGAATATAGGGTGTACCCTTGTTCCGAAGGTGCTTGTAATTGTCCCCTGTACCGGCCAGGCCAGCCTCCCTCCCCTGTAGTAGACTGTCTGAGGCTTTCCTGGATGCTTTTTGGCAGCCAGTTTTCTTTTTTCTGCAAGCAGCCTTTTAACTGTAGCCTGAAGTTCTTTTGAAGCTCTCAGAAGTTCGTTCTGCTGAGCCATGTACAGGTCTTTGTCCTTACGAACTCTGGCAAGTATTGCGTTTCGTTCGTTTGCCGCACCTTTCAGCTCATTAGTTTGAGCTTTCAGCTCTTTCCCGTGTGATTCAAGGCTTGCCTTTTGATTTTTCAGCTGTTCCTGAGTTTCGCTCAGTTTCTGTTTCTGGAATTTAAGCTCGTTTATCAGCTGCTGGTCCTGTTCGGCTATCTTGCCCAGCAGATAGGAGTTGGCCAGAGCATCTTCCGCTCCCTGTGAAGAAAGCAAAAGATTGAAGTCGCTGACTCCGCCATACTTGTAAATAGATACGAGGCGATTCCTTAAAAGCTCTTCTACCTGGGCTATCTTTTTATTTTTGTCAACTATCTGGCTTGAGAGGTTAACTATGTTTTTCTGGATCTTTTTTACTTTTAGGGTGACTACATTTACTTTTTGCCTGGTTATCGTTATCTTTTGGCTCAAGACCTCTATTTGCTGTGTAACTGTCTTTTCCTTTTTAGTTGTTTCAGTCAGTTTTTTCTTTGTGGTTGAAATCTGCTTTTGTATCCTCTGGTATTCTTCTTCCTGTTTTTTGATCTGCCTGTCAATGTCGTCTTCTTTTTTTTCGGCAGCATAAATCAGTCCTCCTGTGAAAAAAAGAAGGAGAGATGCGGTCAGAAAAAATAAAATAAAAAAGCCTGTGATCTTTTTGCAGAACAAATTCATTTTTACCCCCCGAAAGATCCCTTTAAAGCGGTTTAGACGCTTTCCTGATAAATTTTTCAACAGCCATCAGGCTTGATATAAGGCTCACTGTTGCACCGCAGCATACAAGCATAAACGCAAGTTTACCGGTAAGTTTTGTTGATTCTATGAACGGTATGAAAGGAAGCATGTCTTTTAATCTGGTCACCGCTGCATAGTATGTACCTCCCAGAAGCAACGATGCAAGAAATGCCCCGGTAAGTCCTAGTATAAAGCCCTGAATGACAAATGGGAGAGTCACATAGGTAGAAGTAGCTCCTACCATCATCATTACTCCTATTTCTTCTTCCCTTGAATACACGGATATCCTTATTGTGTTGAAAAGGACGACCCCGCTTGCCGCAATAGCAACAAGAAGCATAACTATCGAAAATTTTTCAACAAACCCGGACACTCTTGTCAGCTTCTCAGCAACCCGTCCTGCGTAAACAATATCTTCTATCTCAGGCACAGCGACAAGGAGACGCGCCGTTTCGGCTACATCTGAAGCCTTTCTGACCTTTATCTCTATGCTTTCCGGCAGGGGGTTCTCACCCAGCAGCATAACAGCTTTCGCCTGCTCTCCGATCCTTGAGCGGAGGCGTTCAAGTGCCATGTCTCTTGTTATGAGTTTCGTCTCTTTGACATAAGGAAGCGCTTTGATAGCTTTCTCAGCTGCTTTTACGTCAGCTTTGGGTTTGAGGTAAGCCTGGATCGTCATCTGGTTTTCGAGCGAACTGACGATATTTCTTACATTAAGCACAAAGAGAGTGCTGGCTCCAATTATAAAGAAGACAGACATGGCAGTGAATATAGTCAGCAGGCTCATGCCCCAATGGCGAACGATAAGCCTCCATCCGTCTCTGCACGCATACCTAACAGCCGCCATGAAGTTCGTACCTCCCCTGATCTTCGTCCCTTACGATGCGTCCCCTGTGAATTTCTATTACCCTGTGCCTGTATGTGTCGACAAGGTACTGGTTATGCGTTGCCATCATTACAGTTGTTCCTGCGGCATTTATTCCGAGTATCAGCTGCATTATCTCATCAGCGGTATGAGTGTCGAGATTTCCTGTAGGCTCGTCTGCTATCAGAAGCGAGGGGCTGTTTACTATTGCTCTTGCGATCGCCAGACGCTGCTGCTCTCCACCTGAAAGCTGCGGCGGGTATAGGTTTCTCCTGCGCCATATACCTACAAGCTTGAGGACCTCAGAGACCCTCTCCGTTATCTCCCTGGGCGGAAGTCCCATTACCTCAAGAACAAAGGCAACATTCTCAAATGCCGTCAGGTTCGGAAGAAGAAGGAAACTTTGGAAAACGACACCTATGTCCCTCCTGAAAAGGGCCAGATCAAATCTGTTTATCTTCCTTAGAAGGTTGCCCCCTACGCTTATCTGCCCTCTGGTGGGGATTACTTCTCTTGTAATACAGCGCATGAGGGTCGTTTTACCTGATCCGGTCTCCCCGACAAGGTAAACGAACTCTCCCTTTTCAACCTGCATATATATATCTTCCAACGCTATTATATCGGGCTGGAATATCTTTGTTACTCCGGAAAATTTTATTTCCATATCAGAAAAACTACCTCCTGCGGAGCGCCCATGCCTGCGCCGCTGCGTTTACTATCTCTTTCCATGTCAGCCCGAAGTACTCCCTGAGCTCATCAGGGGTCCCGCTGTGGACAAACTGGTCATCTATCGCCACAAACCTTACAGGCACCGGGTAGGTCGTGCTGAGGCACTCTGCCGTAGCGCTGCATAACCCGCCGATGCAGCTGTGCTCTTCTGCTGCAACACAGCAGCCGGTCCTTCTTACAGATGCGAGGAGCGCCTGCTCAGGAAAAGGCTTCAGGCTGTAAAAGTCCAGGATCTCTATGTCTATACCCTGCTGGTCCAGTATGTCGGCAGCCTTAAGGGCCTGATGGCCCATAATGCCGCATGTGCATACCGTGACGGAGGTCCCTTCTCTCAAGAGTCTTGCTCCTCCGAAACTGAAATCTCCATCCGGATCGTCGTTCAGCTGAGAAAGCGGAGTTTGTCCAAGCCTTATATAGACGGGGCCTTCCAACCTGCGCGCTGCATCAGCTATGCCCCTGACTGAGTTCCTGTCAGAAGGAACAGCCACGCTCATGTTAGGCATCGCTCTCATAAGAGTAATATCCTCTGTCATTATTCTCGATGCCCCCTCCTCTCCGCAGGAAAGGCCTCCGTCAGGCACAGCTATCCTGACCGAAAGCGACGGAAGTGCAAGTGACTCCCTGATCTCTGAATAACTCCTGCTCAGGATTTTTGATGATACCCCGACGATCCATGGTTTTTTCCCATTCAGCGCAAGACCGGCGGCATTGAGTATCATGTTGGGATCTGAGACGGATGATAAAAAAACTTTTTCTTCGGGCAAGTTCTTTAAGGGACCCAGACCTATGTCCATTTCCTGGGCAACGAGAATGAAATCTTCATCTACCGCAAAAGAAGCCAGATGTTCACAAAAATCATTCCATGTACATGTTTTTGTCCTGTCATCCATTCGATTTACCCTCCAGCTCTTCCAGTGCCCTGTCCATTGCTTCAATGCTCATTCCTTTTTTTGTTCTTACGTGATCGCTTTCTGCAAACGAAAGTCCTTTCCCGTTTTTGATCGAGGTAAAGATGATCGCTGGCTCTGCTCCATCATTGTTAAGCCTGCCAAAGACCTCCTCCATAGAGGCGAAATCGCTTCCATCCATTTCAAGTACTTTCCATCCGTATGCGGAAAGACGATCCCTGCATTTCAGCTGCTGGTCATTTGACTGAGATCCTGCTGTCTGCTTATACACCGCGATCACGATGATGTTTTTTATATTTTCCTTAGTGCATCTTGCGGCTTCAAGAAAAAAATCCTCACAACCACAATCCTTATCTTCCAAAAGACAGAAGACCCTTGTGTGAAGTCCGTCCATCCCAAGAGACTGGGCAAGGGGTGCAGCTATGGCGAGCTCAGTTCCTGATGTCACACACGGAGCATCTATTCCCGGTGTCCTCCGGAAATCCGGCAGGGCCTGGAGCATAGCCCCCAGCCTTCTGTAGTTCCAAAGTTCTTCCCTTCCGTAGTATCCTCGCCTCGCAAGTATTGAATAGAGAGCAGGCACGCCATCTTCCGTTCCGAGGATAAACCTGTCCCTGTCATTCCTTTTCGGGGTATGTGCAAGCAGAAGCATTTCTTCCCAATATAGGTACACAAGGACATCGGATATAAGAAGAGGAAACTCAAGGGGACCCGATCGTGCGACACCAACCATCCGCACAATATCTTTCCTTACTTCAGATGCTATTTGTTCCAGTTCATTTATCCTGGTTATCTCCATAAGTTTCTCCCAATAGAGCAATTAGGCCCTCTTTAAACGATCCGGCCACTTTATCTGCTGTCTCTTCAAGTATACCTGTTTCCGGCAACAACGAAAACTCGGCTCCCGCTGATCCTACAACAGGGATATCCCATTCTTTGCAGAAAGAGACTACCTTTGGATCGTATGGTGCTCCGCGAACAGGGAGTCCGGCAATAAATGCAAGGATGATGAAATGAAGCCTCATACCGATCGCACAGCAACTCCTGTTCAATATATCTTCAAACTGAGACAGGTTTTTTACAACAGTAATTTGATCTAATTTTAAAGTGCCCTTGAAGGCGTACTTTTCGAACTCCTTAAGATCGTCATCCGAAAAAGCTACGGCTGATATTCTCAGGTTCCTTTCATCCGCAGTTTTTATCGCGGAACTGACAGCCAACCTTGATACCTTATCATAACCGGTGCGGAGGTTGAGTAAAAGCCTGTCGCCTCTTTCAAAATCTCTTTTGACCTTCAGGGACATTACCAGATCGGGAGACTGCGTGCCGAAGAAGCCCCAATTATTCAGCATTCCCAGCGAACTTCTGTTTCTTACGTTCCTGTAAAGGAATCTGCTGAAGGACTTTTTTGCAAAGTATGAACCAAGTGGAGTATTAAGCGGTCCCAGTGATTGTCCGACCGCCCATGTCTTTACCGAGCAAAGACGTGCCAACTGGACCAGGGACCAGTAGTACATGCATGATCTGAGGCTTGTCTGGTCCTGAAAGAGCCCTCCGCCGCCAAGGAGCATGGTATTTGATACCTTGAGAGCCTTGTGTATCTCAGACAGTTTCCATCTGTCAAAAGCACTTACTCCAAGTGATTTTTCAGTACCTTCCGTGTCAGCGGACAGAACAGCGATCCTCTCCCTGGGAACTCCGTTGCTCTCTAGCAGTCTTACGCAGGCATCTGCAAGCAGCTCATCACCCAGGTTGCCAAAACCGTAATAACCGGCAAGCAAAACATCGTATTTACGGTTCAACTGCCGATCTCCCCGGAAAGTTTTTTCGACATCGGGATCACTGCGTAATTAATGACTGCAACTGCTATGACACCTATAAGCATGCCAAGCCACCAACCATTTACAGTCCTGATCACGCTGAGTGAAAGGAGCGTATGGAAATGGCAGAAGGTGTTTACTGCGGAGCTGAAAGCCAGCACTGAGACTATCCTCACAGCCTCACGATAGCCGGGTATCCATCCTTTTCTGACTACATACCAGTAAAAGACCAGTGCGGGGTAACCTATGAGGAACTCTTTTGTCCTGGGCCTGACCAGCAGAGCCCTCTCAATGAATTCGCGGAAGGCAACTTCCAGGGCCGGAACATTGGAAACATTGTCGCTTCTGAGCGCCATGACAAGCATAGCAAGCATCATTATGCCTATAAGAAAGAGTTCTCCCCAGACAGCAGGCCTGTTGATTATCTCAGGCAAAGATTCCGGGTGCACTCTCCTTCTGAGGTCATGGACCAGCACAAGAAGAGGCGGCAGCAACAACGTCAGCTTTACTCCGGAAAAGGGAGTAAGCCTCAGCGCCGCCATAGTTGTTCCGTAAAAAGCGGCAATAGCCAGTCCTCCGGCTGTGACAATGAAGAGTCCCTTTATAGCTCCAAGAACGGGCTTTTTGTAACTTTCAAGAGCAGAGAGGGCCGCTTCTGAGGCAGCCAACGCACCGCATAGGCCTCCTAATACACGCGCCAAAAGGGAAACTTTCCACATACCCGCAGATATGATCAAAGATAATAGGATCAGGAAAGAAAGCAGTCTGATCCCTACTCTTTCCTCTTCGCCACCCTTAAGGCGAACAATGTAGAACCATCCGCAAAATATTAATGTTATGCCGCATGCAAGAGCTCCGGGAATACTGTCGGGCCAAATGCCAATGTTCGAAGGCCATCCAAATTCGTAACCGCGGGCCTTGATCGATCCCGACGTAGACGCAAGGTCTTCGATAAAGACTTCAAGCCTGCCCCCCATATTCAAATCGTAGGGTCTTACCATTATCAGCCTCACCGAACGTTCATGGACAGCTCGAACAAAACGTTCTGTTATCTGAAGCCTCGATATGCTCCTTGATATGACTTCATCACGTGTCAGGCTGTGAAGCGGTATCACCATCGGATACATGGTTTTTGCAAATCCGGCGGCACCGACCTGTTTTATAAACTCTGTCTGGGAAAAAGTTATGCCTTTGCGCTTCATTACCTCTGCAAGAGGTTTGTAGTCAGGGTAACCTGCCATTATCATGCCGGAGGCAGTGACATTTTTTATGTCGCTGTAGACCGAAGTCAGATAGTCAAAAGCGGCGGCTGTGTCTGAGGCCCCTGATGCAGGGCAGGATCCAGGCCTGAAGAGCACAGGGATACCCTGCTCGCGGCAAAAATCAAGCCCATAAAGATCAGGCACAAAAGATGAAATTTTAAAGTCAGAGGTGTTGCCGGGAAGTATCATTGCAGATCCAGTTCCGATATCCTTGATTTCGACAGCCGGCATCTTAAGCTTCAGGTATTCATAAAGAATTCCAAAGTGTGACAAAGACCTGTCCATTAAAATGACAGCTCTGTCAGGAAGTAATTTTTCTGAGCTAAGCCCAAACTGCTCAGCGGGGCCATACTTTAGGGGCAGCGGGTTTATCAGGGATATCTCTTCTCCTGTGAATTCAGAGACAGAGAGGCCAATTACCCCAAGTTTGTTTATTTCTTTCCATATCTTTTCAGCAGGCGAACCTGTCTGTACAGATAGAGTCATCAGATCCCTGTATTCCATAGCGAACGCTGCTGTTTTATTCGCCTGTTCAGTCCTTAGCCTGGGTATCATGCCCAGACATGCCAGCAGCATTGCCGCTGCCATTGCCGCGATCAATATTTTTCTGGCTTTGAGGTCGATCATGACATTTTCCTCCATTGTTCAGAGAGAGGCCATCCAAGATCGGCAAACATCCTGCTCAGTCTTCGGAGAGGGAGTCCGACAACGTTGAAGTAGCAGCCCTCTATGCTTTCGGCAAGGAGCATGCCCTGTCCCTGTATGGCGTATGCACCGGCCTTATCAAAACTCTCTCCGCTGTCAACATAAGAAGTGATCTCTTTTTCGTTCAGCGGCCTGAATTTGACGTTCGTCTTTTCCGCCTCGACCAGTTTTCTTCCGTCCGGAGCGATGAGGGCAACACCTGTTACCACAGTATGCGTATTTCCCTCCAGCATTTTGATCATATTCACCGCATCTTCGGGTCCCGATGGCTTGCCCAGTATATTTTCCTCTGTTGCCACGACAGTATCAGCACCTATTACCCAGCAACCCGGGGATTCATTAAAAACAGAAAACGCTTTTGTATAAGCAAGGCGGCAGACCATTTCTTCCGGACTTTCTCCGGGCACTGCAGTTTCTTCAGTCACCGGAACCTTTACAGTAATGTTCCAGCCCAGTTCCCTGAGAAGCATTTGCCTCCTGGGGCTTCCGGAAGCCAGAATAATTTTCATTGTCACCTTGATACCACTATTCCTGCCAAAGCGCCAATAAGCGTCCCTAGGTTCATTTTGAGGGCAAAATAGAAACCGAACCTCAACATGATCAGGTCTACCTGTTTAACATCTATCACAAAATCTATCACATTTGAAAATAGCGCGGCCGAAGCACTGAAACGCTGAAGGAACATCCCTAACCACGTGCCAAGTATGAGAAAGAGAAAAATAATCCCCCATCTCAGCCTGCCCGATTTCGCAAAAGCCATCACCACACCCCCAAAAATGAAGTAATTACCGACAATGAACCAAGAGCAAGACAATAAATCCCAAAAATCCACCATTTTGAAGCTATAACCAGCTTCCTCAAAACAAACAACGAAACGAGTCCGCTGACAAATGCTGCTGCGGCACCTAAATACCAATTACCAGGAAGTGAGGAGATAAATGCTTCGACTCCCCCGACTTCTCTTGCCTGCAAGAGTGCGGCTCCTGCTATGGCCGGTATGGAGAGCAGGAATGAGAACCTGAAGACCTCTTCCCGGCTGATCCCCGCAGCTGTTCCTGCCATCATAGTCATGCCGGAACGTGAGATTCCAGGCATTACAGCAATGCCCTGGGCCAAACCCACCAACAACCCGTCAAAGGGCGACACTCTGCCAAGCCCTTTTCTGATAAAACGGCTTGATATGAGCACAATACCGGTAAAAACTAAGCCAAAACCTACCATAAGGGAGTTCATCATGGCATCCTCAGCAAAATCTTTTATCAGCATGCCGATCGCACCTGTCACCATCGTACCGATAAACACGGCCCATCCTACTGACCATCCGGTAAGGCTCCTCTTCTCCTTTGAGAAAATGCCTGAGACCCATTCGGTGAACAGCCTAATGATATCATTAAAAAAGAAGAGGACTGTCGCCGCCATCGTGGCAACATGAAGAACAAGATCATAAGAGAGAGGCGGCATTTCCACCCCTAAAAATATCTGTGCAAGAGCCAGATGCCCTGAGCTGCTGACGGGAAGAAATTCCGTAAGACCCTGAATAAATCCTAATATCACTACGTTCTGATCCATACAGTTATGCACCTCTTCTGATGATCCTCTTAAATTGACGTAACAGTCAATTTAATGCTGAACCGGTAGTTCATTCCGGAATTATGATCTGGGGAATCCCTGCTGGTTTTTACTCTCCGTGGCTGTGCATGCGTTCGATGTCAAAAACCACCATGGCAATGTTGTGTGCGTGGTCTCCCACACGTTCAAGGTTACTGAGGATATCTATAAATATTACTCCGGCATCGGGACTGCACCCTCCGGCGTTAAGCCTGGCAATATGCCTTGCCCTGAGCGTCTTTTCCATATAATCTATCCTGTCCTCAAGATCAAGCACTTCCTGGGCGATCTTGGGATTTTCCTCTTCAAGGGCCTGGACGCTCTTGGCAACAGCGGAAACAACGAGATCAAACATCTCTTTGCACTCTTCCAGCGCTTTTGGAGAGAATTTGAGCTTATGGTCCTGGAGGAACTGATACATCTCTACAAGATTGGTAGCGTGGTCACCTATCCTTTCAATGTCCGCCACTCCGCTGATGCATGAGTTAAGGATCATGGAGAGGTCTGAAGAAAGGCCTGCCTGGCCTACTTCTGTACCATATCTTACTATGTCATGCGTTATCTCGTTTACATTCCTTTCCATCCTGTCGATCTCTGCTACAAGCTTTTCGTTGTCAGCAAGGAACATCGTCCTGCATGCCTCTATCATCCTGAGCGACGAAATGCCGAGGCGTATCATCTCCTTGCGTACTGCGTCAACCGCAGCGGCACGAGATGCAGTGATCAGTGTCCTGTTTAGGAAGAGTGCGCCAAGCACCTTCTCGTTCTTGTCGTCAGGAAGAAGCTTTCTGATGAACTTCGAGTACTGGGTCACAAAGGGAAGGAACATAAGGGCAATTATCACGTTGAAGATCGTATGTGCATTTGCTACCTGACGCGATACATCCGATGAGGTACTCTCTATAAAAGAGGTATAAAAAGGCAGGATCAGCATTATTGCGACCGTTCCGAGGACCTTTATCATAACGTGCGCCGCGGCAGCCTGCTTTGCTGACCTGTTTGCGCCAAACGACGCAAGGACTGCAGTTATCGTCGTACCTATATTGTCACCCAGAATGATCGCAATTGCAGTCTGCAGCGGAACGATACCCTGAGAAGCTATCGCCATCGTAAGACCTACAGTTGCTGAACTCGACTGGACCAGCAGTGTTATAGCAAGACCTGAAAGGAATGCCAGGAAAAGGTGGTCACCAAAGACAGTAACCATCTCAGGCCGCTGTTTGAGGAAGGCAAGAGGTTCCTGCATCATATCCATGCCTATGAAGAGGAGCCCGAAACCTACAAGGCCTACCCCTATCTGTCTGTGCCTCTTCTTCTGGCACAGGATGCAGAGGCCTGCCCCTATCATCGCACATACATAAGCCACGTCAGTGATCTTGAAAGCTATCAGCTGGGCTGTTACAGTTGTACCTATGTTTGCCCCGAGAATTACACCTATCGCCTGAGTAAGACTCATAAAACCCACGTCTACAAAGCTGACGACCATGACCGTTGTTGCGCTGCTGCTTTGAAGAATGCTTGTTACCGCCGTTCCGAGAAGTAAACCTTTTAATGGGGTTCCGGTGAGGGATCCGATCAGTTTTCTCAGCCTGTCTCCTGCAATTATCTGGAGTGATTCACCCATAATAATTATTCCATAGATCAGAATCCCGACTCCTGCAAATATCTGCAGCATTGAAGTAATTGACATCATATCTCTCCTCGGATATCAGCGGTCGGTCAAGCCCGCCTGAGTCTTTTATTCTACAAATGTTATAAGCGGAACGATCACAGGGTAGTTTCGGGAGACCTTACCAAAAACATCCCTGATCCTTTTACGTATCTCTGTGGGCAGTGTCTCCGGTTTTGCCCCGGGTGTCCGGGCATACTGGTCCAGTCCCATTTTCACTGCATTTTCAAGTTCCCTGAACGTGCTTCCGTCTTCGGTAGAAAAGACGCTCCCCTTTGTTTGTATCTGGATCGGAGCCGTCAGACGGGATTTTGAGTCAAGCGTGATCGAGATCGCTACTATGCCGTTTTCAGAAAGCTCCCTGCGCTCCCTCAGGAGTCCGCCTTCGAATTCGCCCAGAGCTATGCCGTCTACAAGTACAGCACCCGCCTGTACTCTGCTTTCTACAGAAGCATTGCTTTTGCCTTTGAACTTAAGAACGTCTCCGTTTTGCATTACAAAAACATTTTTTGACGCAACACCCATCTCACGGGCAAGCTGGGCGTGGCGCACAAGGTGCCTGTACTCTCCATGGACAGGAACAAAATATCTTGGTTTGATCATGCTCAGCATGATCGTTAGTTCATCGCGTGCGGCGTGACCTGAGACATGTATTTTCTCCCCACGCTCGTAGATCACCTCGCAGCCACAGGCAAAGAGTCTGTTGACTGTGTGGCTTACAAGCTTTTCATTCCCCGGGATCGGTGTGGCGGATATTATCACAAGGTCTTTCGGACCCAGTTTTACCATCCTGTGGGTACCCCTGCTCATCATTACAAGTCCGGAAAATGGTTCTCCCTGGCTGCCGGTAGTAAGGATAACCACCCTGTTTCCTGGCATTTGATCCGCTTCTTGTGAGGTAACGATCATCCCTTCAGGTACATTTATATATCCAAGATCTATCGCAAGCTCAACGTTTTTGATCATGCTCCTGCCGGCCAGGACCACCTTGCGGTTAAACCTTCCGGCAGCGTTGATGACCTGCTGTGAACGGTGCAGATTGCTGGAAAAGGTTGCTATGACTATTCTTCTGTCCTTGTGAATTCTGAAAAGGCGTTCAAAAGTCTGTCCTACAGTTTTTTCAGAAGGAGTTATACCGTCTTTTTCAATGTTTGTGGAATCAGAGAGCATGAGCATCACGCCCTCTTTTCCAAGAGCAGCAAATGAGCTGTAGTCAGTTCCGACTCCGTCTATTGGCGTTGGATCAAGTTTAAAATCCCCTGTGTGGACTATCATTCCCATTGGCGTGTGTATGGAAAGGGCCAGAGCGTCGGGGATGGAATGGCATACAGGTATAAACTCAACAGAGAAAGCTCCGGCCTCTATGATATCTCCGGGACACACTTCCCTGTACTTTGGCTTGTAGCTCGTCCTCGCATCTTCCATCTTATTAGCTATCATGCCTGCTGCCAGCCTCGAACAATAGAGCGGCACATCAAGCCTTGGAAGTATAAACGGAAGAGCTCCTATATGGTCTTCGTGTCCGTGTGTTATAAATATTCCTAATATCTTATCTTTATTTTCTATCAGATACTGAACGTCCGGGATGACGAAATCGATCCCGAGCATGTCTTCTTCAGGAAATTTAAGCCCGCAGTCTACAATGATAATGTCGTTATCATATCTGAAAACTGTAAGGTTCTTACCGATCTCCCCTAATCCGCCAAGCGGGATAACGCTAAGTTCTCCTTTGCTGCTGCTCTTCTTTTTTCTATTATCTCTTCTTTTATCCATGGGCATCTAAAAACAACTCCCCCTCAGCTTATTATCGTACCACTTAATACAACTTAGAGCTATAGGGCTTTAAATATTCTCAACACTTAAGCACCAAAAGATATACCATGAGCAAAAGTCTAAATATTTCACACCGTTTTCCTTCTCTATCTGATACTTTCTCTCACAAGTTATTCCATTAAAATATCGCTGACCAATATCACTGATCAACAACACCAAAGAAAGTTTGGGTTGACAAGGCTCAAATATCCGATATAATTTTCACTTGTCATGTCAATGCCGTATATTGACAGGCCGGGCCATTTTGGGGTATGGTGCAACGGCAGCACGCCTGACTCTGGATCAGGTAATCTAGGTTCAAATCCTGGTACCCCAGCCATATCATCAGTGATGTGGTCCCTTCGTCTAGGGGCCTAGGACGGCGGGTTCTCAGCCCGTTAACAGGGGTTCGAATCCCCTAGGGACTGCCAACATATAAAAGCCGAAGCCGGGACTTTGTGTCCCGGCTTCGGCTTTTGAGCTTTTTATTATTCTATCTTTCTATCTGGATGTATTCCTCTTCCAGGTATTCGGATACCGTTTCGATCAGTTCTTTTTCCTGTTCAGGGAGGAAGGTAAATGGCCAAAGGGGCATATTACTGTGGAAGATGGCGTATATCTTCTTTCCCTTGTTGAGGATGATGCGTGCATCGCTTACCTCATCCCATGAGGCTCTCTGAAGTTTTTTCTGTCCCCAGAATGAAGTTTCCTTTGTGATACCGTTTTCGTCAATGTACATCCTGCGTTCGTAACCCGAGACATAGATCATCACTGCTCCTACAAATATCGGAATTATGACAGTCCTCATGGGGCCTCCCGAAATGAAACTGCTCATGCCGAAACCGGTGAAAAGTATTCCGGTCGCAGAGGATAACAGCTTTGCCCACAGGGGAAGCTTCGTCCCGGTAACGCCCTGTACAGTCTTTGGCATTTTACTTCTGGGCGGCTGCGGGGGCCGGGATGCCTCCGAGATTTTCAAGGGCTTTTTCGTCTATGTTGACACTGAATTTTGCCTCAAGCTCTTTAAGTTCGTTTTCCAGGTACTCTCTCTGAAGTCCCTGTACCGCTCTCTCTCCGGATTCATCAAAAGTGAGCTGCCTTCCCGGACGGCGTTCTGTAACTTCAATGATGTGCCATCCGTAGTCGCTCTTGACAGGTCCGACGAGTGAACCGACTGACGCTCCGTCGATAGCGGCTTCCACCGGTGCGACCATCATGCCCTTCTCGACCCAGCCAAGGTCTCCGCCGTTATTCGCGCTGTTGGGGTCGCGGCTGTATTCAGAAGCCACCTTTGCAAAATCCTTGGTCTTGTAGACCTCCAGTGCCGCGTTCAGCGCATCTCCCTCTGTCTGTGTCAGAATATGCCTTGTATGTGCACCGGGTTTCTGATAGAAATCATCTTTATGTGTATCATAATAATTCCTTACAGCCTTCTCGCTCATGTCCCACTTTGAGGCATTCTGCTCAAAGTATGCCTGCATTAGTATCTGCATCGTCTGCCATTTGATCTGAAAAGCGACATC
>JAAYHA010000124.1 GCA_012727545.1 Synergistaceae bacterium
CAGCTTCGATAAAGAATCCGCCGTTTGCAGCAAGCTGTTTGAGAAGCGGTTCTGTGTGTGCGTCGTTTGTGCAGAAGAACGCGGTATTTTTCCCGTATTTGCTTACCCATGCAGGTGTCTTTTCAAGGATGAACTGCTGTGCTCCTGCTACGCCTACGTCGCTGGTCGGGTCGGGAGCTGTCTCAAATACAAATTTCATGCCGAGGTCTTTGCAGGCCTGCTCCATGATGAGACGGCGCCTTCCCAGTGTTTCATAGCTCATGTGACGGGGGAAGGAGATATGGACAAAGGTGTCGCATCCGAGTTCTTTTGCTGTGTGGATGATCAGATAACCGCGGGAGACGAAGTCTGCATTGATCGTAAGGTCTGCGACCGATGAGATAACGTTCGGGTCTTCGTGTGCTTCTCCGGCGAAGCACAGGATGTCAGGGCGTTTTTCCTTGATGCGGCGGAACCCTTCAGCGGTTCCGGGGATCGCCTGGTTGACTACGACTACCTTCATGTCAGGGTCATCAGCAAGTCCTGCTATCTGCGCGATGGTGGTTTCCATCTCAGACATGAAGTTGTCGGGGTAGGTCAGATGCTTGATCATTCCGCCTGTTGAAACATCGCCATATTTCTGGATCGCAAGTTCCGCTCCGCGAAGGTCATCTTCGCTCTGAGAAACTGTACCGGTAACGATACCGATGTGGAAGGCTGCCTTTTCGGGGGCTTTGGCCTCTTCCTGTGCCGGCTGTTCTGCCGGCTTGTTTGCTGTCTGGGTCATAAAGAAGCCCAGAGCCAGCACAACAACTACACCAATGATCATCAGGGTTTTCTTTGACATGAAATCATCCTCCTTTAAAATAGTTGAATATAAGAAGTAGTTTTTTGCTGCAGCTTTAAAAATGTTTTGCTGTTTGTCCCGGAGTTCGCTGAACTCTATAAACTAAATTCTATAATCAGTTCACACCTATGTCAATTGACTGCCAGTTCAGCATATTATTCTTCCTCCGGATCATAGAGACAATATAATGATTGTGTCCCGGCCTCATCCAGTCCCCCTTCCGATATTTCCTCATAAAGCTCCCTCGTAAGAGAGAGGGCCGGCATGTCAAGCCCTATCTCATCCGCAGATTCCTCCGCAAGTTTCATGTCTTTGATGTAATGTTTTACGAAAAAGCCCGGATCGAAATCCCCGTTCAGTATCCTGGGACCGTAGTTTGTAAGGCTCCAGCTGCCTGCAGCCCCTCCGGATATCGCTTCAAGGACCTCTTTCTGGTCAAGGCCGCATCCCTTTGCAAAAGCCAGACCTTCGCACATTCCCGTCATAGTTCCCGCAATGGTTATCTGGTTGGCCAGTTTTGTGTACTGCCCGCAGCCGGCCTTACCCATGTGCCTTATGTTCGTGCCCATCAGCCTGAAGTAGGGGAGGGCGCGTTCGAAATCTTCTTTCTCTCCGCCGACAAGGATAGTCAGCTTTGCTTCCCTTGCCCCCTTGTCTCCTCCGGTCACAGGTGCGTCAAGGACGGATATTCCTTTTGACCTGGCCTCCTCCCATATCCTTTCTGCCAGTTTGGGGCTTGATGTAGTCATGTCCACCAGCAGCGATCCTTTGGCCGCCGAAGCAATAAGTCCGTTTTTGCCAAGGTAGACATCCTCTACATCTTTGGGATAACCGACGATCGTGAATATGATGCTGCATTTGGAGGCCAGCTCTGAAGGCGAATTTTCCCAGACTGCCCCCGCCTGTATAAGCTTTTCGGCTTTGCTTTTTGTCCTGTTGTATACGTGGACTTCATTTTCCCCGGCGAGAAGGTGTCCCGCCATGCTTGAACCCATCACTCCGGTCCCGATAAAACCCACAATAGTCCTGTCGCTCATTGGATCATCCTTTCTGTCATCCGTTTTTTACTGCAGTAAGTTCACGCGGTGAATGGTTCAGTGCCTCGCCTGTGCCGTCCGGCCTTACTGCAACCAGGTTTTCGATCCTTACTCCAAATTTGCCCGGCAGATAAATACCCGGTTCAACGCTGAAAACATTTCCCGGCTCAAGAGGTTTGTCATTCCCCTCAATGATAAAGGGAGATTCGTGGACAGCCAGTCCTATTCCATGGCCGACCCTGTTAAAGAAAAAGTCTCCATATCCTGCGTCGACTATGACCTTTCTTGCCGCCCTGTCGACATCCTGGCCTGTTGCTCCCGGCCTCACTGCCGCTTCTCCTGCTGCCTGCGCCCTTCTGACTGTTTCGTATACCTTTTTCTGTTCATCGGTCGGAGCCCCTACGAAAAGTGTCCTCGTAGTGTCTGAGCAATATCCGTTGTGCCTTCCCCCAAGGTCAAGTATGATGACGTCATTTTTTTCGATCACCCTTTTGTCTCCTGAGTAGTGGGGCATTGAGCCGTTTGGTCCGCTGGCGACTATGGGGCCGAAAGACATCTCGTAGCATCCGGCCTCTTCAAAAAACTGAGGTATCATCTTCATGATGTCCCTCTCTGTCATTCCGGGCCTTATGAAATCAATGAGCTTGTAAACGACCTTATCTACCATTCCGGATGCTTCTCTCAAAAGATCAAGCTCATCTTCATCCTTGCGTGAGCGAAGGGGATCCAGCACCTTTAAACCGTTACAGAGCTGAATATCCATAGTATCCCTAATTGCAAGCATGTCGACCGCCCGTACTCCGTCGTTGAATGCGATCTTTTTCCCCACAAGCCCCAGTTTTTCGCATCCCAGCCTGAAGGCGTCCGTGAAACCTTCATGGTCGTTCCATTCCGCATAAAATGGAATATCTCCGAAAGCATTTTGCATCTCTTCTTTGTAAAGCAGCGGTGTCATTGCGAAACACTGGGCATCCTTTGAGATCATCAGTCCCCTTACCCTCTCGTCAGGGTGGGTGTCTAGACCGCTGATATACTCCAAATCGGTCGAAGGTCCGAGATATATCCCGTCAAACCCCAATGAACTTAACTCATGTGCCAGTTTCTTCAGCCTGTTTTCTCTGATCAAATTTATCCCTCCGAAATCTGTTAAAATGGTCCGCTGTTCGTATCTTTGAAGCTCATAAAGAACCTGACGTATCTTATGTCAGGGTCCTCTATTATCATACTACTTGGAGATCTTATTATCTATATGGGAAAGAATGTCCTGGTATCATGTCTTCAATGGCAAAAAGTACAAAGAAGCTGCTGTAAAGCTGTGAAGAAGGCCTGGAGGTGGTTTCAAGGAGCGTTGTCGGATCAAAGAGTTGTATTTGTGGCAGATCAGTCAGTCTTGACTTATGGGCACTGCGGGAATACCATTTATACTGTGCAGCATCTCCGGTTCATTTTTTTTCAGGAGGAACTGCAGCTGTTCTGCCGGAGCTTTCTGATCAGAAAACTCCCATTCCCAAATATAACAGGAGGAGTACTTGATGAAGAAACATGCGGTCTGTTTTGCAGTTGCGCTGGTCCTGGCCCTTGTCTTCTGCGGTTCTGCCTTTGCTGCCGCGCCATTTCACATAGGCGTAGCGACACTGACGGTCTCACAGGCGGAGGACACATACCGTGGGGCAGAAAGGCTTATCAAGGAGTACGGTGATGTTGCTTCAGGCGGAATGATCCGTCACGTAACAATGCCTGACAATTTCATGTCTGAAATGGAGACCACCATCTCCCAGATAGTGGGGCTCTCAGACGATCCGAAGGTCAAGGTCATTGTGGTCGATGATGCGATCCCGGGAACAACAGAGGCATTCCGCAGAGTCAAGGAGAAACGCCCTGATGTTCTCTGCTTTGCAGGCGAACCCCAGGAAGACCCAGCTGTAATTTCAAGCACAGCAGACTTTGCAATAGGCGTAGACAACATAATGCGAGGATACCTCATAATAAATACAGCTAAAAAAATGGGAGCAAAAACATTCGTACACATTTCCTTCCCGCGTCACATGAGCTATGAGCTTCTTTCAAGACGGCGTGCGATAATGGAGCAGGCCTGCAAAGACCTCGGCATGAAATTTGCATTTGAGAGCGCTCCGGACCCGACCAGCGACGTAGGTGTAGCCGGAGCCCAGCAGTTCATTCTTGAAAAGACACCGGCTTGGGTGAACAAATACGGCAAAGACACGGCTTTTTTCTGCACAAACGATGCTCAGACGGAACCCCTGCTCAAGCAGGTCGCAAAGTTCGGAGCGATATTTGTCGAGCCTGACCTGCCGTCACCGCTCATGGGATATCCCGGGGCTTTCGGGATAGACCTCTCTAAAGAAGCAGGCAACTGGCCGGCAATAGTTAAAAAGGTCGAAGCCGCAGTCATCAAGGCAGGCGGCAAGGCCAGAATGGGAACATGGGCCTACTCATACGGATGGAGTACGACCTGTGCGCTTGCCGAATACGGCAAAAGGATAGTTGAGGGCAAAGCGAAGCTTTACAACCTCAAAGACCTGTGGAAGTGCTATGATAAGTTCACTCCGGGTGCAGCGTGGAACGGGGCGCAGTACTTTGATGTGGCAAAGGGTGTCAAGAACAAGAAATTCACGTTGGTCTACCAGGACACCTATGTCTTCGGAAAAGGTTACATGAAAGCTACGGACGTAGTGGTCCCAGAAAAATATCTGACCATAAAATAGGATGAACAGAAGAGGAATGAAATAAAAAAACAGCTAAAACCGGATATGGCCTTTTATTACAAAAGGCTTATCCGGTTTTTTGGTTCGCATGTATTGATAATATAGAGAACAATTAAGTGTATAATATTATGGTGTTGGTTACGAAAGGCATTTATGGCCGGCTTTCTTTTGTATTGTTGTTGGAATATGGTTTTTCTGTTATATATATAAGCGATTGTTTATTTAGTATTAAGAAAAAGAGGTGAAGCGAATGCCCGAAGGAGTGCCTCTCCTAAAGATGGAGAATATCGGCAAGGAGTACTTCGGAAACAGAGTCCTTGCTGACGTCAGTTTTTCGCTGATGCCGGGTGAGATACTTGGGCTTGTAGGTGAAAACGGCGCCGGAAAGTCCACACTCATGAATATCCTCTTTGGGATGTCTGTTATTGAAGAAACAGGCGGTTACGAAGGCAGGATAATCATCGACGGGGAAGAAAAATTATTCAAAGACCCATTCGATGCGCTTGAAGCCGGTATAGGAATGGTCCACCAGGAATTCTCACTTATCCCCGGCTTTACTGCCACGGAGAATATCCTTCTTAACAGGGAGTCAATGAAATACAACCCGCTTGTAGAGGTCTTTGGAGACAGGTTCAAGACCCTGGACAGGGCAGACATGAACAACAGGGCAGTCAAGGCTATCGATACCCTTGGCGTCTCTCTGGCACCGGATACATTGATAAGCGAAATGCCTGTCGGCCATAAGCAGTTTACAGAGATAGCCCGCGAGATCGACAGAAAGAAGACAAAACTTCTGGTTTTGGACGAGCCTACAGCCGTACTTGCGGAATCTGAAGCCCAGGTGCTGATCGAGGCGCTAAAAAAACTGGCCTGCCAGGGCATAGCGATCATATTCATATCCCACAGGCTGCAGGAGATCATTGACCTATGCGACAAACTGGTAGTTCTCAGGGACGGCAGGGTCATTCAGGAAGCCAAAACAGGAGATACAAACGTAAGGCAGATAGCCAGCTGGATGGTAGGAAGACAGATATCCGGGGCAGCCGATGCGGAGGAAGAAAAAGAGAGAAAATTCGGGGAAGTCATCCTTAAGACCCAGAACCTCTGGGTAGACATGCCGGGGGAGACAGTAAGGGATGTTTCCATTGAGGTGCGCCAGGGCGAGATATTCGGTCTCGGAGGTCTCGCAGGACAGGGCAAGGTGGGCATTTCCAACGGAATAATGGGCCTATATATTTCCGGTGGAAAGGTCTTTGTAAGGGGCAAAGAGATAAAGCTCAATGATCCAAACTCCTCACTGATGGAAGGCATGGCATTCGTCTCTGAAGACAGGCGTGGAGTGGGACTCCTTCTTGAAGAGGGAATAGACTGGAATATTACTTTCACAGCCATGCAGGTGCAGGAAAAGTTTATCTCACACCTGCTCGGCGGGCTTGTCAAGTGGCGCGATGACAAAGCTGTAACAAAATGTACGGAAGACTACATAAAAGCCCTGGAGATCCGCTGCACGGGGCCCAAACAGAGAGCCGTGGAGCTCTCCGGCGGCAACCAGCAGAAGGTTTGCCTTGCCAAGGCCTTTGCAGTGGCACCGGAGATCCTCTTTGTCTCAGAACCTACAAGGGGAATTGACGTAGGAGCAAAAAAACTGGTGCTCGACACTCTTAGGAGAGTAAACGAAGAGACCGGGACGACAATAATAATGACATCTTCAGAACTGGAAGAACTCAGGTCTATATGCGACAGGGTCGCGATAATCAACGAGGGCAGGGTCTCGGGCATATTGCCGGCGAAATCACCGGCTGAGGAGTTCGGGCTTCTCATGCTTGGGCACGTTGCTGAAACAGGCGCTGAAGAAATATCGACAGAGAGGTGCAGGTGATAAGGATGAAAGAAAAACTTCAGGCTTTTATTGAAAATGCCGGATGGCCCAGGATAATAATCGGGCTCTTCCTCCTCTCACTCTTTGTTGCAGCTCCCATGGTCGGAGTTCGCCTGGACGCTTCGCTTTCAGATACTCTCGTTCGCGTTGGAATGAACGGAGTGCTTGTCCTTGCAATGGTCCCCATGGTCCAGTCCGGGTGCGGACTCAACTTCGGTCTCCCTCTCGGGATAATAGCCGGTCTGCTCGGAGCTGTAACATCCATCCAGATCGGGATACAGGGGAGCATAGGATTCCTGATCGCAATGGCGATAGCAGTCCCGCTCGCAGTGGTGTTTGGATGGATGTACGGCCAGCTTCTCAACAGGGTCAAGGGCGATGAGATGATGATCGCCACATACGTAGGATTCTCATCCGTTGCTTTGATGTGCATGGCGTGGCTTCTCCTCCCCTACACAAGTCCGACAATGATAT
The DNA here is from genome assembly GCA_012727545.1 of Synergistaceae bacterium. Taxonomy (GTDB): domain Bacteria; phylum Synergistota; class Synergistia; order Synergistales; family Synergistaceae; genus Caenicola. The sequence continues at coordinate 6,943 of JAAYHA010000124.1, forward strand.
GGGGCTATGGCGGTTCGGGGCTCAGGACCACGATAAGCGTTGAAGGCTTCTGGTTC
>JAAYHA010000125.1 GCA_012727545.1 Synergistaceae bacterium
AAGCAATGGGTATACCCGTATTTATCAGAGATGGCATGGAAGCTGATGACTATATCGTATCGACAGCAAAGAAAGCCTCTGATGAAGGATGGAACGTCAGTATTTTTTCTGCAGACAAAGATCTTTTGCAGATCATAAACGGAAATATTAAAATTATTCGTCCTACAAAGGGCGTAAGCGACTTTAAGATCTACGATAAAAAACTTTTTATTGAAGAATACGGCTTCATGCCTGAAGCCATGGCTGACTATCTTGCACTGGTCGGCGATGCTGTGGACAACATTCCGGGAGTCCCGGGAATAGGTGATAAGACTGCCAAAGACCTGATCGGCAAATTCGGATCACTGGAAGGCATTTTTGATAATCTGGAAGATGTCCCTAAGGGCAGAAGGTCAAAACTTGAGGAAAACACGAAGCTTGCCTACTCAAGCAGGGATCTGATAATACCCCAGATAACAGAAAGCGTTCCTCTTGAAGAGCTTGTTATGAAGGATCCGGAAGAAGACCTGCTTGTGGAGCTATGCACCAGACTGAGCCTGAGGAGGCTTTTGGAGCGCATCCTGCCTCATGCGAAGGTATCCGGAAGCACTAAAGTTCCGAAAAGACCTGCTGACAACGTACTTACAAAAGCACCTGCTGTTACTCCTATGGTTGATATAGGTGATATGCCTGAGAGCGTTGAGGCTGATCACGATGAGCTTTTTAAAGCTGTTGAGCTTGCCATGGCACCAACAGAAGAAAGTAAAACCAAGCTAAGCATCTTTGACAGAGAAGGGAGAAATACCTTCCTTGAGTTGAGTGACCCGGATCAAAAGGGGATGTGGGCAGAGTGGTGCCAACGCGGCACGTTGACCATCTTCGGATACAGGGACCTACTTTCTAAATATGATATCCCTCTTCCTTCAACGCAGAAGATAAAGGACGTAGAGATAGCACATTACCTTCTCCATCCTGACCGCGGGGGAAGCTCCATAGAGAAGACGCTTGGACGCAAACTTCCTCAGGGGATCGAACTTGCAAGGGAACTCTTCGCGCTGTGGGATGCCTTCGAGCCGGAAATGATAAAGTTCGGACTGGACAAGCTTATGATGGAGCTTGACCTTCCTCTCTCAGTAGCACTGGCTGATCTTGAGCGCAATGGAGTATTTGCAGATGTAAGCAATTTGGCTTCAATGGAGAAAGATCTGGAGAAAACTATAGCACAGACTGAAACAGATATTGAAAAATTAGTGGGAGAAAGAATTAACCTTAATTCACCAAAGCAGGTAGCATGGCTTCTCTTTGAGCATCTCCACCTCCCCCCGCTGAAGAAAACTCAGACCGGTTACTCGACAGACATGAGTGTCCTTGAAGAGCTGGCACGCCTGCCGGAGCCGCTTTGCGACGTACCGAACAAGATAATAGAGTATCGTGAGGAGGCAAAAATACTCTCCGGATTTGTCCAGCCCTTCCTTTCTGTAGCTTCAGAAGGTGATGGGTTTATCCATTCTACTTTTGACCACCTTTCTACGGGCACGGGCCGTCTCTCAAGCAGGGACCCGAATGTACAGAATATGCCGCTCTTCGGAAAGTGGGCTGTGAGGTTCAGGGATTGTTTTATACCCTCAGAAGAGGGCAAGATATTTGTCGCGGCGGACTACTCCCAGATAGAGTTGAGGGTGCTTGCTCACTTATCCGGTGAGGAGAGGCTCATAAGCGCTTTTTCAGAGGGGCGTGACGTACACATGGAGACAGCGTCATGGGTCTTCGGGCTTCCAGCGGACAAGATCACCCAGGAACAGCGGCGGTTTGCCAAGGTCGTCAACTTCGGTCTCCTCTACGGGATGGGGGCTCACGGTCTTGCGCAAAGGCTTGGAATATCCAGACCCCAGGCAGCGAGCATGGTCGAGAGATACTTCAGCGTCCTCCCCAATGTAAAGGGATATCTTGAAAAGAGCGTAAGGGAAGCAAAGGAAGCAGGGTATACAAGATCAATATTTGGCAGGATAAGACCTCTTTCAGAAGTTGCCACAACAGCCGGAAGAGGGAATAACCCTATAGACAGAGTGGCAGTAAATACGCCGATCCAGAGTGCAGCATCCGACATTGCAAAAGTTGCCATTATGAGGTTCGACAAAGTAGTAAAGGAAGAATTCAAAGGAGCTAAGACAGTTCTTCAGATCCACGACTCAATAGTCTGCGAGTGTTATGAAAAAGATGCAGAGAGGCTGGAGAAGAGACTGGTCGAGGTAATGGAAAGCGTAGACGTTCTGAGTGTACCTGTAAAGGCAGAACCAAAGCGAGGAAATTCGCTGAGCAAAGTGTAGAAAAACAATTGTGAAACTGCCGGAATAGCACCGGCGTGAAACAATGGTGAAGCTGTAGTGAAGCAGTTGTTTTTAATATCGGTCAAACGATAGTCAAACAGTAGTCAAACTGTCGTCAAAAGCGGGCGGAGACCGCATCCGCTGGGAGAATTGCGGCGTGAATCATGCCGCGGAGAATTTGCTCGCTTCGCATTGCGGAGAATTGCCTGATTCCATCAGGCGGTGAATCAAGGTCTTTTATCCGTCTTCCCCGAGTGCCTGTATCGGGGACCCAGTGTCTCTAGATCCTTGCTATT
>JAAYHA010000126.1 GCA_012727545.1 Synergistaceae bacterium
TCAGGGCCGCGAACTGCCGTTATAAACTCCAAAGGCACTCCAGCGCATCATCATGCAGCACATTAACATGTTATTACAGCTTTTCTTCATTGCGCTTCCTCCTTTGGTAAGTTTCCGGAAATTTTAAACACTTAGTGACTGAATGTCAATACTATTTTTTGTGGTAAAAACAGTGGGACGCTAAAGAGGCTAAAGACGCTAAAGGGAATCCATCAGTAAAAACAGACTATAATCTTTATTGCGATACAAAAAAATCTCTGCCAAAGCAATTTAATCTTTTAGCTGCGTTAATCAGAGACAATACTATCTGTAAAAATATTATTCTTTATGTATATAAAAACGATATAAGACTTTTTGATTTAACTGAGCCGGCCCCATCCTGTCACTTTCCCAGTCTTCGAGTGCTTCCCAGCTTGTAAATTTTGTATGCGGGCTCACAAGTGCCTCAAGCTTGAGATACCAAGGGTCTTCAACCATTACAGCAATAAGGCCCGGTCCGGATGTACGGCCCCACCCTGAGAGCCTGTGCTCGTACCAGTTCCTTGCCTGACCGTTCTGCCAGTAAGTTCGTATCCTTTCTGCGACTACTTCACCAACAAGTTCAAACCCATCCATATCAACATAGTCTTTTTTTCCGGGTCCCATCAAGATACCGGTATAGTATTGCCTCCCGGCAGAATTGCTTCTGCGAAGATTCCCGATGGTCCCGGATATAAGCGGTGCCTGTACGGCAAACCCCTGAGGGGAACGAGTATAGTCAAAGGCCACAGATCCAAGCAGTTCAGTAGTTTTGCCTTCCGCAAATGTGACTACTATACCTGTATAAGTATCCTGTCCATGAACGTCTTCGAACAAAAGACCCACCGACCAGTTGCCGATAGCGCGCCCGACAAATAAACTGTATCCCTCATCCGAGCGACCCAAAGGCAGCGAGCGCAGAGCGAGATCGCCATACCTGGCCTCAAAGTGCCATGGAGTTGAAACATGACGATAGAATATGTATTTCTCTGCCCATTCTCCGGGCCTGTCTACACCCAGCCCCCAGTCCACCCATACACCGTGGACACCAAATCCGGATCTATGAGCATAGTCGATCGTACATATAAGCCCTGAGTATCCTGTTTCTTCACCGCCGGTAAGGTCCTCGACTCCGGGGACCTGGTCAAAGGTCGATATAGCGTCAGGAAATGGGAATCGCAAATATCTGGATCTGCCGTACTTGGCGCTGAAGCTAAATACACCCGATGAAGATCTGTGAAATCCGTACCATTCTATAAAATTTTCGTCAAGGCGGGGATCCCATTCGCCCAGTCCGTTAAGTTCACTGTTGGTTCTTGCCAAAGCATGCCACCTGAGCCCCGGAGCAAGATCAAGATCTGCGCGGAACTGAAGATTGCGAAGGTTGAAGTGATCATCCCAAAAATGTGCGCCCACACCAAGTTCCCATGTTCCGTTAAACGTTCCTATAGTCGGGAAAAACCATCCCTCAGAATTATCTGTTTCAATAGAATGTGCCGGAGCAGCATACAGAGAAAAAAAGATAATTACAGATGCAGTCATTATGTAACAAAAAGAACGAGAAAATCTCTTGATCATGGACCGATACACTCCCATCTTTGACAGCAAACAAAAGTGAAATATTCACACAGGAAAGTATCCTATACTTTTATGAAATGTGCAAACAGCTTTGAACTGCTGGATGATGATAATATATATATACCGGCGTTATAACTTAAGTTTTCTCCTAGTGATATTATTCAGTTTACAGAAACAAATACATGAGTATGCGACATAACAACAGTCCACGGTTTAGTAAACCCTTTTAAAATTTATTGCCGGAATATAAAATAAGAAACTGGGGGTAGTACATGAAAACAATAGGCATTATCGGAGGCTTGGCTTGGCAGTCATCTGCAGAACTTTATAAAATCATCAATGTGCTGGTAAACAAAAAGCTTGGGGGGCAGCATTCCTGCGAATGTGTCATGTATTCAGTAGACCTGGACCCCATACTCATACTCAGGGATGAAGAAAATTGGGATGAACTGGCGAATATTATCGAAGATGCTATAAGAAGGGTCGAAGCTGCAGGCGCCGACTTTACCATAATAGTATCCAACACCATGCACAAGACAGTCGAAGTCATAAAGGACAGGGTATCAA
>JAAYHA010000127.1 GCA_012727545.1 Synergistaceae bacterium
AACCATTCACCGGCGAATTCAGTCTTTAAGATCTATGGGTCAATTCTCCGCAGCCAAAAGCTGCAATTCTCCGAACCTTCCCCTTGCCCTCTACAACTGCTTAGCCATTGCTCAGCAACGCTCAGCCATAGCTCAGCCGCCCCTCCAGCCCCTACGACCGCTTCACCACAGCTTCACGCGACCGTATTTGTCGCAGTTTCACCATTGTAAACGCCGCTTGCCCGCCTTTTCTTCGTAATCATCATTATATTGATATTTCACGGATATTAAATTATTACGTCTCTTTCATATATTATTTTTAATTTACTTATGATTTATTTGATTAAATTTTTCACATGAATAGAAATTAAGCATAATCTAATTTAACTGTAATAGTTTTAAACTAATTAAAATTGACATCGATTTATTATAGTAATACAATGAAAATTGTTGTTAATTATTCAAATTATAATAATTTATGAAGGAGAAAAATTAGAATGTGTCAAAATAATATTTATTCTACGCTTTTGGAATTATGCAATGTGCCTAGTGTATCTCCCAATGTTGAGACAGAGAATAATGTGGCTGATTTAATTTATGGAAAAATCTCTTCAAACGATTATTTTAAAAAAAACCCCGAACTTATCAAACTGGCCGCTATAGACGATGACCCAAACCCAAGAAAACTGGTGTTCGGGGTAGTCAAATCAGACTTACAAGTAGAAGAAACAATTATTCTCACAGGTCATTTTGATGTTGTTGAACCTAATGGTCCCATAAAAGAATTAATTTTTGATCCTCCCTCCTACACAAAAGAAATTGCAAACCACCCACTTGATAAAGATTCCCTAAAAGACCTGAATTCCGGAAATTGGCTCTTCGGCAGAGGCGTTGCAGACATGAAATCCGGTGTTTCAGTCGCAATGGAATACATATCCAATGTTGCAAATGCTGAAATAAAATTAAATGTAAATGTAGCGTTTCTATTTGTTCCCGATGAAGAGAATGATTCCCGCGGAATGTTGGGGGCAATGACTTGCCTTAGAAGATTTGAAAAGGAATTGTCTTTGAAATTTATAGGGTGCGTCAATACAGAACCCTCTATAGCCCCCGTGGAAGGGGGTGCGCCTGAACCCTCCATCTATCTCGGCAGCATAGGGAAAATCAATCCTTTTATCTATATACTTGGCAAAAGAATGCATCTGGGTGAGTACCATAAAGGTGTAAGCGCCTCTCTGATCGCGTCCTACTTAAACCTGAACATAGAAGGCAACCTGAGCCTTGCCGATTCAAGCGAAAGCATGACATATCTGCCTATAGGGTGTCATATGATCAAAAATATCGAGCAGAAATACGGCGCCTCGATCGTTGACAGGATGTTTATACTTTATGGCTACCTGCCGGTAAAAAAATACCCTGAACAAATACTCAAAGAGCTTGTTTCGACTGCCGAAAGATCAATGGACCGGGCACTCCGGCATGTTGGTGAAATACAATGCAGGTATCTTAAGAATGCTGACGATATGGTGAAGTACGAATCAAAAATTATGACCTATGAAGAACTTCGGGAAATGTATTACAGCAAATTCGGAGATCAGGCAGAAGCAAAGATAAATGAGATCCTTGCATCTCAGGATGAGGCTGCGGACATGAGGAGCCGGGCACTTGATATAGCAACAGAAATGGTCGACTCGTTAGGCATAGATGGACCCTGCATTATTATCGGCTTTATGTTTCCATGCTATCCCTTTATTGAAAACAGGACCGATGATCCTGAAGATAAATATTTTAAAGAAATTGCGTCAGAAGTAGTCAGTTTTGCAGAAAAAAAGTTTAATACAAAAATATCTGTCCATGAATTTTTTGAAGGGGCCTCCGACCTGAGCTATTGCGGTCTTCGCGGCAGAGGGAAAGAGTATCTCCCCTACATCAACAATGTCCCGGGATGGGGCAAACTGTACAGCTGGCCTCTTTCTGACATGGAATATTTTGATTTCCCTGTGATCAACATCGGACCATGGGGGAAAGACCTGCATAAGTACACAGAGCGTGTAAACGTTGAATATGCAGTTTCCATACTTCCTGAATTGCTCCAATTATTCATACGAAGAATATCAGATCATTATAAAAAATGATCTCTTTCAATTTTTTTGCCTTCGAACAGGGGCAAAAAATGAAATTGATTACTCCTGCTGTTTGGAGTAATTGATTACCGGCGATGAAAATCAAATGTGAGAGGAGATGCAAAAAATTGTTGGCCAAATCAACCGGGCCGGAAACTGTAAAAATATAATAAAAGGAGGAACAAGAAATGAAAATCAACATGAAAAAAATCTTTACGCTCATGCTCCAGATCATCGTGATTTTTTCCCTTTTTACTTCAGTTGCACAGGCTAAAACAGTAACCCTTAAAGTTGCCGGGATCTCTCCGATCGCATATCGCGGAACTCAAAGCTTGGAAAACATCAAAACAAAAGTTGAAAAAGCGACAGACGGCAGGGTCACATTTAAGATTTTCCCCGCCAATCAGCTTGGTGATGGATCTCAGGTATTCACGGAAGTCAAACGCGGTACCATTGAAATGGGACTGATCTTCCTCCCCAGCCAGTATGACAAAATTTTTGAGATCGGCTCGCTTCCATATCTGGCAGACAGTTACGAACAGATGGAAGAGCTTCTTGGCGAGGGTGGATATGTATATAAACTCCTGGATAAAGCCCTTAATAAACAGGGCATAAAGTATCTCGGCACATACGCTGACGGATTCTGTGGGATCGGAGCAACAAAAATGCCCAACGAACCCGCAAACCCAAAGGCACCAAAGGGAGATATCCTCTGCCGCATAGCCGCAGTCTCAGTTTATAAGCATGCTGCAGAAGGCCTTGGATACAAAACGACAACGATCCCCTGGTCTGATACTTTCAGCGCAGCCCAGACAGGCGTCTGCAATGCATGGCTCGGAGCATCCCCCCAGATCAACTATCAGGTAATGGGCGATGTTATCAAATGTTACATGCCATATAACGTTGTTTTTGACCAGACCGGATACATAATCAACCAAAAAGTTTGGGACTCGATTTCAGAAGCAGACCGGAAAGTAATAGTGGATGCTGTCAATGCAGAAGTCAAAGACAGCTTTGCCACATGTGAAGCTGAAGATCTTAAATACATGAAGATGCTTGAAGAAAAGGGCGTCGAGGTCGTCAGGTTCGACAAAAAAGAATTCGATGAAATGGTCGCTTATGTACGTGCCTATGCATGGCCGAAGCTCGAAAAAACTTTTGGCAAAGAGGTATTTGACGGTTTAAGGGAAGCAACTAAATAGAAAACTATGTCAGGCAGCGGCAGTAAACTGCCGCTGCCTCTCCTTAAAGGGAGCGTGAGTTGTATTGTTCAAAAAAAGAATTCAGGACACTCTGTTTTGGAAATCTTTGTTGTTCCTGCAGAGAGCAGTAATGATCATAACCAGCTTTGCTATCGTTATTATAATGTCGCTATGGGCATTATTACGCTATGTTTTCCAGACAGATATGTATGGTATGGAAGAAGTAGTTGTAATGATTGCTTTCTGGCTTTACTTCATGGCTAATTCATACGCAGTATATGATAAAAGTCATGTAAAGGCAGATATACTTCCTTCAATGCTGAATAAACGACATCAGCGTCTTATAAAACCGTTTTTGTATGCGTTGATGCTGATAGCCTGCATCATATACTCCATTTGGTCTTTCGACACCGTATATTTCAGCTATGTAGAAAAACCTACAACAATGGCGTTGGGGATCCCCTTCTGGCTTGGGCATCTTTCAATTTTAGTTGGATTTGTTCTCAGTGCATTTTATGCAGGTATCTATTTTATTCAATCACTTGCAGAGGCTGTTCAGACATTAAAGGGAAAAGACTATTCCTCGGATTCCGAAAACGAAGATGCCTTTGTTCTCTAGAAAGGAGATAGTATGTCTGTATATCTATATTTATCCGTATTTCTGGTGATCCTTCTCCTGCTGACAGGATTGCCTGTTCCATTTTGTTTTATGCTGACCACAGCTTACCTTGTATTTGTCCTGGGTTATGATCCGTCGTTCCTGATCCCTTACAGCTACAACCAAATGTGTTCAATGGTACTGCTGTGTATTCCGATGTTCATATTGGTCGGGGGAATAATGGACAAGAGCGGAATAGGAGAATCTCTTGTAGATTTTGTTTCGATATTCGTGGGTAAGATCAAAGGAAGCCTGGGAGCAATAGCAGTAATTGCATGTGCGGTATTCGGTTCCATTTCCGGAAGTTGTGCCGCGACTTTATCCTGCATCGGTTCCATAATGTATCCAAGGCTGAAGGCCCGCAACTATCCTGACGGATACGCCAGCGCCCTGGTAGCATGTGCCGCACCGCTCGGTCTCCTGATACCTCCCAGTTCGCAAATGATACTTTTCGCATGGGTCGGACAGCAATCCGTACTGGCATGTTTCCTTGCAACACTCGCACCGGGACTGCTTCTCACTTTTCTTCTCTGTCTCGTCAATTTTATAATCATAAGAAAAGATCCCAATGTAATACCCGGATCAGCAATTATTGGTGAAGGCAAACCGCTTAAACTTTCCATCAGAGCATTTAAAGCCATGCCCTCGCTCTTTATGCCGATAATTGTTCTCGGTGGGATCTACGGCGGTTTCATGACGCCGACAGAGGCATCTGCAGTAGCTGTTGTATACTCTATTCCCGTAGGGTTTTTTATTTATAAAGGCCTTAATAAGTCAAACATATTGGGAGTAGTGATCGAGACTGCGGCAACTACGGGGGTCGTTATGATAATGATGTTCTGTATCATGCTTCTGAGCAGGATATACATCATGGAAGGCGTCCCAGCTATGATCCTTGAGCAGCTCTACCGGATCTCAAAAAACAGGTACGCCATACTGTTCCTTCTGAATATATTCATGATCATTATTGGAATGATAATGGATGACGTAAGCGCAATGCTGCTTTGCACTCCCATCCTTCTTCCGGTAATGACGCAGATAGGCATCCATCCTATACATTTTGCAGGGATAATTGGCGTAAACCTCGGGATGGGCAACCTTACCCCTCCGACAGCACCGACACTTTACTTCGGAGCCCGTATGGCGAATGTCCCAGTTTCCAAGAGCCTGAAGCCTGCGATGATCTTCCTTCTCTTCGCATGGCTGCCTGTGCTTTTGGCCGTAACATACATCCCATCGATGGCATTGTTCCTGCCCAGACTCATACTTGGAGGAACTTTTTAACAATTAACAGATCAAGAAAGCTTCTTTGCTCTTTTCCAATGCGCGCCCGGTTATCATACAAATGATCAGGGCGCGCATTTTTTAATCAGTTGGCAAGTACGATGTTATAGCTGGGATAAGTGCAGTCATGATGATGCCGTTCGAAGTGGCGATTTCACCGCCGGAGAATTTGCGATGAATGCACTCGCGGTGAATTCGCTGAATGAACCATTCACCGGCGAATTCAGTCTTTAAGATCTATGGGTCAATTCTCCGCAGCCAAAAGCTGCAATTCTCCGAACCTTCCCCTTGCCCTCTACAACTGCTTAGCCATTGCTCAGCAACGCTCAGCC
>JAAYHA010000128.1 GCA_012727545.1 Synergistaceae bacterium
ATTTGATCCAATGCGTTGCGAAGAGCGCCCTCTGGCAGATAGTTATCGCAAATATAAAGGGAACATATAATAGCACTTATTCCTGCCTCTTTTAAATTTTGAAAATGCCTTCTTTCAAGGACTTTCCGTTCCCCTTTTTTCCTGTAGCTCAGGACATCCAGAAGTACATCAAAATGTGCATCGAGTACCATGTTTCATACATCCCCCTTACTTTGGATCATTTCTTTAAACATAGACAGACGCAGAAAAACATATCTGCATTGATTGATTCGGGCTGCCTCAGTTTTCGTCCGACCGGCATATTCTGATCCTCTGTGATCCAATGTCTGCCATGTCAAACCATACAAGCTCTCCCTTTAAACCATTTTCTGCATCTGAAAGGATCTTGATCGCCTCTGAGACCTCAAGAGAGGCGACAAATGCCGGAGTGAAAGGTGGATTTCCCGTCTCTGTCTCGACCCCTTTGTCAGGAACGTCCTCACTCTCCCATAACGGTCTGTCAGAGGGATAAAAGACACCGACCTGTCCGAACATTCCACCGATGGCTCCGTGTACAAAGGGTATCCCCAGCTTACGGCATAAAATAAAGGCATTCCTTCGGCTTCTGTTATTGTCAAGTGCATCTATAACTACAGAAGAACCCTCTAGGATCTCACGCCCGTTGTTTTCATCCAGAAACGTAACATGTGCAAAGGTGTCAACTGCACTGTTTACCTCTGCCACCCTTTCGGCCGCTGCCAGTGCTTTGGACTTTCCAATGTTTCCCTCAGAGCAGAAAAGCTGACGGTTAAGGTTGTTGTCATCGAAAACATCCGGATCGACCATCACTATTTCTCCAACCCCACATCTTGCCAACATTTCTATGATCCAGCCCCCGAGTCCACCGCAGCCTATTACCGCTGCCCTGGAACCAAGTAGTTTTATCTGGCCGTTGATACCTATGGTACCAATATTTCGCTGATACCTCGAAGGACAGATGCCGTCCTTTAATGCTGTGACTTCAACATCTCGTGGCTTCAGTCCCAGTTCTGAAGCGATCTTTCTGCAAGTTTGGAAAGGGATCACTTTTATTCCACCGCTGTCTTCCGAATATATTCGTAATTTTTCTGCCAGGTCTGCAGGCAAACTTGACACCTCCAATCAGTTGCATCTTTTCTCTCAATAGTATACCCAAAAAATGGATCGCCTTGATCAATGATCATATTATGGGGCACTCGCCTTTTGATGTAAAATGTAATAATGAAATATATCGTAAAAGCAACTTCCCCGCTCAATAGTTACGAATGGATGAACTCCCCCTCAAAAAAAGCCCTGGTACTTATGAGCGGAGGTGTAGATTCGAGCGCTGCAGCTCTTTTGCTCATGAAGGAAAACTATTCCCTTGCAGGTATGACAATGGAGATAACCCATAGTGGATCATCTTCCGCTGTCCTCTCTGCTTCTTCAGTGTGCAAAGAATTGGGCATCCCCCACTTTTCAGTCAACATAAGTGAAGAGTTCAACAGAAAAGTGATACTTCCTTTCTGCACTTCATACAGCCGTGGACTGACGCC
>JAAYHA010000129.1 GCA_012727545.1 Synergistaceae bacterium
TGCTAATATATCCGCTGTCTTTTGTGAAGGAGGTGACGGCATTGCCAAATAAGAAATCAGCGAAAAAACGAGTTCTGGTCACTGAAAGAAACCGCATTTACAACCGCTTCTGGAAAACCCGCTGCAAAAACGCAGTAAAGAAGCTTCTGGATGCAGTTGAACAGAAAGACTCCGAGCTTGCAGCAAAGAGGCTGAACGAGGCTCAGGGTGTACTGGATAAAGCGGTAGTAAAGGGCGTCGTCCACCGAAATACAGCGTCTCGCCGCAAGGCTATGATAGCAGCAAGATTTAAGTCTCTTTCTGCATAAGTGACCTGATTTAATTTACAGATCTATGGAGGGGCTAAAGGTGTGTCCCTCCATTTTGTTGTTCTTTCAGCAACCCATCAATTCGATCACAAGAGTCTCAAGACCGATCCACCCGGACCCTGTTCCGCTCTTTTCATCAATGTTTATCTTAATAAGTCCAAGCACAAATTTGCTTATCGATCCTGCACTGTATTTTCGGGCAGCATTACCTGCCATTTTCCAGGCGTAATTTTTTGCTCCCAGCGACTCTGCAAAAAGAGAGCCTTTACTGGGGTGCATCGATGCGTACCATGCCAGCCTCATCCTGTTGTGTATAGCAGAAACAAGAGGGATCAGGTCGCCGTTCTTAGAGATCGCGTTAAGGCTTTTCAGAGTCTTTATATGATCTCCGCTGCAAAGTCCGTCAAGAAGTTTGAGAAGGTTTCTTGTTCCATCGTCCAGACACATGTTTTCAACATCGGAAGCTTTGACAGTGCCTCCCTTTTTCAGCATGGAAAGGCTCGAGAGCTGACGTCGGATCTCCTCCGGATCCTCTGTCAGTTCTATTATCAAGGCAACAGCATCACGGTCTATTTTGATTTTCATATCTTTGGCAAGGTCAGTGGTCCACATAATTCTTTCCCTCGGCCATCGAGGAAATGGCGGCGCTTTTATGATCTTACATTTTTTTAAGGTCTGAGGCGGGAAAATTTTTGCCGGATCTGAATCATAGACAAGCAGCAACACTACCTTAGAATCAGGCTCCACCATAGGGTCAAGGTTTTCTGGAAATGGACCCAGCATGGGAGCCGAGTCAACAATAACGATACTCCTCTCGTCAAAAAGTCCGCCAGAGAGATTATCAGACAGGAGGGGGCTCCATTCTCCCCCCTCCTGTCTTCCTGATACTACATATCCTTTTTTTTCAAAACCGGCAACTGTCTCCTCCAGGAGGCGTCTCTGTGCGGTACCTGAGGCAGAGATCAGGAGGAGCGAAGGCATCAGCCTTTCACCACTATGTTTACCAGTTTTCCGGGTATCGGGATGATCTTTATTATCTCTTTGCCCTCTATCCTCTTAAGTGTCTGAGGCCTTGAAAGTATTTCCTTCTGCAGATCTTCTCCGGACAGGTCCGCCTTAACAGTAAACTGCTCGCGCACCTTACCGTTTATCTGAAGGACAACAGTGACTTCGTCCTCAGCCAGGGACTCCGGATCTACTTCAAACCACTTTTCAACTGAGAGGAACGTTTCATTTCCAATATTATGCCAAAGCTCTTCAGTAATATGCGGTGCAAAGGGAGAGAGACATGAAAGAAGTGTCTCCACACCCTCTTTCATCACTGCCCATGCTTCCGGTGTCCTCGGCTTGAAGCTGATCAGTGCGTTGGTAAGTTCCATGAGCCTTGCCACGGCAGTGTTGAACTGGCGCTCTTCGCTTATGTCCTTTGTCACCCTGTCCAGGGTGTTGTGGGTTATGCGTTTGATATCCCTGACATCCACCGCTTTTATATCTTTCATCGGGACACGCTCTTTTGAAGCAGACCTTATCTTATCCAGGTTGCCCTCAACAAGACGCCACACGCGTCCAAGGAAGCGGTTTGCGCCTTCAACCCCGCGTTCTGACCAGTCAAGGTCTTTTTCAGGGGGAGAGGCAAAAAGAATAAAGAGCCTTGCTGTGTCAGCACCGAATTTATTGATTATCTCGTCAGGATCGACAACGTTGCCAAGCGATTTTGACATTTTGGCACCGTCTTTTATGACCATTCCCTGGGTAAGAAGTCTTTTGAAGGGCTCTCTCATGTCCTTTGGAAGCAGCCCCAGGTCAGCGCAAACTTTTGTAAAGAACCTTGCGTATATCAGATGGAGACATGCGTGCTCGATGCCGCCGATGTACTGGTCGACATTCATCCAGTAGGCAGCATCATCCTTGTCAAATGGCTGTTCTGTCTCCCATGGGGATGTATACCTGCTGAAATACCATGATGAGCAGAAAAATGTGTCCATTGTATCAGTTTCACGCCTTGCCGGCTTTCCACACACCGGGCATGTCGTATTTATCCAATCTTCACGAAGAGCCAAAGGGTTGCCTCCATGCTCAGGCATCTCGATGTCAAGCGGAAGTTCCACCGGGAGCTGATCTTCAGGCACCGGCACTATACCACAGTGATCACAGTAGACCATTGGTATGGGAGTCCCCCAGTAACGTTGTCTCGATATCAGCCAGTCCCTTAGCCTGAACTGCACTTCTTTGCTTCCAAGGTTGTTTTTTTCGAACCATTCACCAATTTTTTCGATCGCCTGAGGTGTAGGCAGGCCGTCAAATTCGCCTGAGTTACATGCTATGCCATCAGCATCAACAGATTCGGTCATAGCATCTCCATCAGGAACAGGTCCGTCAACCGGCCTGACTACCGGAATAACGGGAATTCCATATTTCCTTACAAAATCAAAGTCTCTCTGGTCATGTGCGGGAACACCCATAATAGCCCCTGTTCCGTAATCGGTAAGGATATAGTCGGCTATCCATATAGGAACCTTTTCTCCGTTCACGGGATTTATTGCATAAAACCCGGTCTCTATGCCTTCTTTGTCCGCACCTACAGCAGTACGCTCTATTGCACTGCGTGATGACATTTTCTTTGCGAAAGCCCTAAGTTCTTCAGCCTTTGAGCCTCCGACCTTTTCAGCAAATGCCTCCACAAAGGGATGTTCTGCGGCCATAGCAACGAAGGTGACACCGAAAATAGTGTCTATTCTTGTTGTAAACGCTTCAATGCTTAGGTCGGTATCCGCGATATCCATTTTGAAGTGGACTCCTTCGGATCTGCCTATCCAGTTTCTCTGCATGGCAACTACCCGTTCCGGCCATCCATCAAGATCATCGAGGCAGTCTACGAGTTCCTGCGCATAATCCGTTATCCTTATGAACCACTGTTCCAATCCACGCTTGACTACAGGTGTGCCGCAGCGCCAGCAAACCCCGTCACCAACAACCTGTTCGTTTGCAAGAACTGTCTTGCAGTCTTCACACCAGTTGACGGGAGCGTGCTTCCGGTATACAAGTCCTTTTTTATAGAACTGGAGAAAGAGCCACTGGTTCCATTTATAGTAATTTACGTTGCATGTCTCTACCCTGCGTCTCCAGTCATAACTGTAACCTGCTCTTTTGAGCTGACTGGTCATGTGTTCGATATTGCTCCATGTCCACTCAGCAGGAGGGAGTTTCATTTTTATTGCCGCGTTTTCGGCGGGCATCCCGAAAGCGTCGAAACCCATGGGATAGAGAACATTATATCCCTGCATCCGGAGGAATCTCGCCAAAAGATCCCCAATTGAATAGTTGCGTAAGTGCCCCATGTGAAGCGCTCCGCTTGGATAAGGGAACATCTCAAGGCAGTAAAATTTTTCTTTGCTGCTGTCGGCCTCAACCTCGAAAACCTTTGACTCGGCCCATTCCTTCTGCCATTTTGGTTCTATGGCACCAAAATCGTATGGCATCTATATCTCCTCCGTTGCTAAATGAAATCAAAACAAATTATACATCAGGGTATTATATACTCCCACCAATTGCAGAGCAATCTTTACCCGACCTTAAGTTGTGACGCTCTTAATTTCTTTTATCTGTTGCTGAACCTTTCGAAATGTCCGATATCATAAACGCCGCCCATAATTCAAATGCATCTTTGAAATTCCAGGGATCTTTTCCTGTGAGTGAACGAATTTTTTTCAGCCTGTACTGAAGGCTGTTCCTGTGCATAGAAAGTTTGTCCGCCACATTTCCGCTGGCAAAGGGAGATTCGCACCATGCAAGGAAGGTCTCTTTCATCTCCTCATAATCATTCCTGGAATCCAACCCCTTAAGCGTCATTGAGACATAATTTTCCCTTGACACCGCCGGAAGTGAATCAAGCAAAGATTCACCTGTGAATTTTTCAGACCTTATCATTCCTTTAACGCCAAGCTGCTTTGCAAGCCTCAGGGAGTTCCTTGCAGAGATAAGTGAGCGTGTCAGACCCTGCAGGTCAAATGCAGGAAAACCGATAGATACATCGGCATGGATCCCCTTACCCTTCACACTGTCAAGAAAATCCTTTGAAAGTGTTTCCGCTGCCTCGTAAATTTTATTCGGATCCTTGTCTGAGCTGGGAGAGAGCAATACCGTCACCCTGTAATTTTCCTGCGGGCAAATAACGTTCCTGGGATTTGAAAAACTTGTTTTTGTTTCCCGAAGCATCCTCTGGAAAGCCGATTCGGCAGCTTCGTTTGACCATTTCCTCATCTCTATCACTATTGCAGCCCTGCACCTTGAGAGGTTAAAACCAAGCTCCTTCGCCTGCATCATGATAAACTCCTCGTTACCGTTTCTGGGATCGTAGGAGGCAACATTCTCTATCAGATCGCGAAGCGCCCTTTCCCTGAGAAGGTTCGACTCAAGAAATGCCTGTTCACGCAGCATGATCTCTGCCTGTTTCTGAACCAAAAGGCCATATCTGGCTACTTCTTCAGGGAGACCGGCTATTGAAACAGACCCGAGCACATTGTCAAAAAGCTGGATAGGCAAGGTGTACCCCGGCAGTACGTTCAGATAATTTTCAGCGTCAACAGTCGATGTAGCCATAGGTCTGTTTTCCTGCATCACCCTTATCGAAGGCGGGTGAAACTCCCCTATTCTCTTTTCCTCGTTGCATCCGATAATGACTCCCTTTTCATCCGTTACTAGTACCCCATATCCGATAACTTCGCTGGTACTTTTAGCAATATTCTGGGCCATCTTTTTAAACAACTCTTTCACCTCACTTTTTATTCAGCAGCATAGTTTTTAGACAAATATTTTAAAAATGTATATTCTAAAGCATAATGCTTTTCATAGTAAAAAGCAATTAAAATTCAATCATGCGGCATGATACAGAGAATAATAAGGGAGGAATTTCAAATGCGGCTGGAACTGCACAAGATACACATCACCGGCCTTGCTTTCGCCGACAAGACATACACGTCCGGCGGGACTCTTTTTATCAACAAAGATGAAGCTGAGGCATTAATAGCGGAAGACAAACGTTTTGCCAAGGTCAAACTGGATCTGGCCTGTCCTGGAGAAAGCACACGCATCATACCTGTTAAGGATGTTATCGAGCCAAGGGTAAAGATAGGCAAAAACTTTTACTTCCCTGGTTTTTTCGCACCAATGGAAAAAGCAGGAGAAGGAGGGACCCTGGTACTTGACGGCGCAGCTGTCGTAACCTGCGGCCCAATAGTTGCATTCCAGGAAGGATTCATCGATATGAGCGGACCGGGTGCCCCATATACGCCCTTCTCTCAGACACGCAACGTAGTTCTTTACGTAGAACCTGCAGATAATCTTGAGAAGCATCTATACGAAGCAGCTCTGCGTGAGGCCGGACTAAAGCTTGCAGTCTATCTTGCAAAGTGCTGTGCGGAGAACGAATGGAAAGCTGATGAAGTCCAGGTCTTTGAAAAGGGCAACTCTTTCGAGGAGACTCAGAAATACCCGGATCTTCCAAAAATCGTATACGTTTGCATGAACATAACGCAGGGACTGCTGCATGACACATACCTTTATGCCAACGACCTGAAGCCGGCCCTCCCGACACTCCTTCACCCCAACGAGGTCCTCGACGGAGCTATGGTCTCAGGAAACTGCGTATCGGCATGCGATAAAAATACCACATGGCACCACCTGCACAACCCAATAGTCCAGGCACTTTATGCCAGGCACGGCAAAGAGATCAACTTCATGGGAATGATACCCACCCAGGAAAGCACAGTAATGGACGGCAAGCTAAGGGCGGCAGCCATGAATCTTTCAATAGCGCAGCAGCTTGGCGCCGACGGGGCGATAATATCAGAGGAAGGGTACGGAAACCCCGACACAGACCTCTGCCTTAATGCCAGATTCTTTGAGAATGCAGGGATCAAGTCTGTTCTTGTCTCTGATGAATCATCGGGGACAGACGGAGCAAGCCAGAGCCTTGCGGATGCCACACCGGAACTTGATGCTTTCATTTCCACCGGAAACGTTAATGAGATGATAGAAGTGCCTGCTATGGAAAAAGTTATTGGCTGTAAGGAAGCT
Organism: Synergistaceae bacterium; assembly: GCA_012727545.1. Classification (GTDB taxonomy): domain Bacteria; phylum Synergistota; class Synergistia; order Synergistales; family Synergistaceae; genus Caenicola. Next base: position 6,384 of record JAAYHA010000129.1, read on the forward strand.
ATATCGCTTCTTTCAGGGGGCGCTGAAGAGAGCCTGAGAAGTGACGGGTCAATGTTCGTAGAGCTTCAGTCGGTCATTGCTTCAACTGCCGAGATCGGTTTCAACAAACTTGGCTGCGAGTGGATCTAAGAGGAGGCGGCTGAAATGACATACAGGATAGTTCATTACATAAACCAATTCTACGCCGGAATAGGCGGAGAAGAGAAGGCAGACCACAAACCGGAACTCAGGGAAGGGTTCGTCGGTCCGGGGATGCAGATCGAAAAACTATTCAACGGAGAGGGCAAAGTCGTAGGAACTGTAATATGCGGAGACGGATATTACGGCGAGCATACCGATCAGGCAAGGACCGAATGTCTTGAGATGATAAAGGGACTTCAACCGGACATCCTCTTTGCAGGTCCCGCATTCAACGCAGGAAGATACGGCTTCGCCTGCGGAGATATCGCAGCAACTGTCGGAGAGGAGCTCAACATTCCCACAGTCACTGCAATGTATCCCGAAAACCCGGGAGTGGAACTCTATTCGAAAAAGACATTTATAGCGATAACATCAGACAGCGCCAGAGGCATGGCAAAAGCCATTCCCACAATGGTCGGAATCGGGACAAAGCTGCTCAAGGGAGAGAAGATGGGACCGGCAAGGCTGGAAGGTTACATCCACCGCGGCATAAGGAAATCATTCTTCCATGAGAAGAGTGGCGCAGAGAGAGCAGTTGAAATGCTGCTGGCAAAATTAAAAGGTGAGAGTTTCCGTACAGAGTACGAGATGCCGGTCTTCAACAAGATACCGCCTGCAGCTCCTGTTAAGGACCTCAAGACCGCAACTATAGCTCTTGTCTCTTCCGGGGGTATCGTACCCAAAGGGAACCCTGACCACATACGCGTCTCCTCCGCAGAAAGTTTCGGTTCTTATGACATTTCTGAATTAAAGAATATGACACCGGAAAATTACGAGTCTATCCACGGTGGATACGACAGGGAATGGGCAAACGTTGACCCTGATGTGGTACTCCCTCTTGATGTAATGCGTGAGCTCGAGGCTGAAGGTGTAATTGGCAAGATCCATCCGATTTTCTACACTACGACAGGAACAGGTACTGCGGTAGCAAACTCTGAGAAGTTCGGGCAGGAAATTGGAGAAGAACTTAAAAAAGCAGGGGTCGATGCGGCAATACTTACATCCACCTGAGGAACATGCACTCGATGCGGCGCATCGATGACCCGCGAGATAGAAAGAGTGGCAGGTATCCCTGTAGTGCAGATAGCAACTATAGTCCCGATAATGCTCACTGTTGGCACAAACAGGATAGTCCCTGGAATAGCGATACCTCACCCGACCGGCAACCCTGCACTGGGTCCGGAAGGCGACAAAGCAGTCAGGAGAGAGCTGCTGCTCCGCTCTTTCAAGGCATTGACAACACCTGTAACAGAGCAGACGATTTTTGAAAAATGATTTTTCAGGCAGGCTGTGAGAACTGTGTCAAAAATCATAGCCTGCCCTCTGTAATTTAAGGAGAGATAGAAATGGCGGAAAAGATACTTCAGATAGTGACCAACAATCCTGATATCTACTGGAGCCCTGAGATGCCCTACGGTGTCGTCTTTACAGAAGGTTCTCCCATTGATGTGCTTGATAAGACTGAGGAACTCCTGCAGCATGGATGGCGTCTTCTTTCTGCACCGCTCCCTCCGAACGTGCCGATAATGCGAGGCCCTTACAGGTCGCTTGTCATTGAGGAATCTGAGTCAAAATACGACAAGGATGGAATAATAGCAATAGAGAAAGCAAGAGAGAGATATTTGATGGAAAGAGAGAAGAACTGTGCTGAACCTCAGGAAGATTTTGCTCTTATTGACAGGCAGATGCTTCAGAGAGCTTTAAGGGATATTTCCATCCTAAACAGTATTTCTTCATAGTTTTTCACTGTCAGGACTTATATTTAACCATAACAAGTGATACCATAAGCAGGACAGGTTTTGAGCCACATAGTATTTCAGGAGGCGATTCCATATGATCGAATTAACAAAGGAAAATTGTGACGCAGAAGTCCGTGAAGAGAAAGAGCTGCCCGTGGTAGTGGATTTCTGGGGACCCCAGTGCGTACCGTGCATGGGACTTATGCCCCATTACATGGAGATGGCAAAAGAATTTGAGGGCAAGGTCAAGTTTACAAAGGTAGACTGCTCTGTAAACAAAAGAGTTGCAATGGGATTCCGCGTGATGGGACTTCCCACATTCCTCTTCTGGAAAGACGGGGCAGAAGTAAAACGCCTCTCCAAAGAAGAGTGTACTCCGGAATCGATCAGGGCTGAGATAGAAAAGCTCATCGCATAGGCTTCAACGTCCACCCCGGACGCGCAAAAAAATATAAACCTAAGGAGGTGTTCAGCCATGGGCAAACTGGCAGGTAAGAAACTTCTCCTCCTGGGAGAAAGGGACGGCGTCCCTGGACCGGCCATGGAGGCATGTCTGAAA
>JAAYHA010000130.1 GCA_012727545.1 Synergistaceae bacterium
CAGAAGATACTCTCCCCTGTCCTTCCGGGTTGGAAACCTACACTTATGGTACATTCTGAAAACGATGAATATATTATGAAGGTCTCTCTTGCCCCCGAACTTCCCCTTGTTCTTGCGGTCAACCCGACACTCACGTCGAACTCTCTGCCCACACTGCTGCACGAGGATCTGAGAGAAGACCTTATGCAAAGATCCTCCCCGTTTATCGGAATTCCCGTCGTTTGGGCAAAAAAGCATGAAAAAGAGATAAATGTGTGGACAGAAAACTTTCTCCAGACAAGGGGAATAGTTGAAAGAACATCAGCAGAGCCGAAGGCTTCTTTCTCCGCAGGACAGGTATCACAGATGAAGGTCAACGTTGAGAGCCGGCATTACACGATAGCCGCCTGGGCGGCGCTCTACGCAGGCACAGAGGACAAAACGGGAGAGATCGGCATACATCTGGGCCGAAAACTTAAAACTTTTTCAAGATGGAACATGGAGATATATGGCGAGGGCATTATAGAATTACAGGACTGGGATCCGGAAGGCAGAATTGGTCTAAGATGGTCTCCGTGGGGAGATGTCTGGGTAGGCGGTGAATGGTCCTCAAGGGACAGCATGTGGTGGGGCCGCATAAATATAGAGCCAAGGATGCACAAGCCATATGTATGGCTCCGTTGGAGAGAAGACGGTGAATACAACGCTGCGATAGGCTACAAGGCGACAGAATATATTTCGTTCGAACTGCACTATGACACCAGGGACGAGGATTCACTGGGACTTCGTATGATAGGTAACCTGTAGTATTTGAAAGGAAATGACAAACATGGGAATTGAAGGACTGACACTGGCAAATATAGCAGAGATGATCGGCGGAACGCTTAAGGGGGAAGGAAGCCGGATCGTCACATCGATAACTTCACCGGAAGATCCCTGTCCCGGATCGATATCACCCTTGTGGGAAAAAAAGCTTATACCGCATGTCCATCCTGAGGCTGTGCTCCTCACAAACAAGGGTTGGATCACTGAAAACGGGCAGGGAGTGGAAGTTGAAGACCCAAGAAGAGCGCTTGTAAAGCTTCTTGAATTTTTTGATACAGACAAAAATTACTCATCTCCCTCTGTACATGAAACAGCAGTGGTATCGGAGAGCGCTGTGATCGGGGAGAATGTGACTGTAGGCCCCGGCTGCGTCTTATCAGACCAATGCAGGATCGGTGACGGAAGCGTCCTGGCCGGGAATGTCTGGGTGGGAAAACACGTATCTATAGGTGATAATACTTTGATAGAGCCCGGAGTAGTAATATATGACAGGTCTACCCTGGGCAGAAACTGCATAGTGCATGCCAATGCGGTCATCGGCAGTGATGGATTTGGATTCATGCCTGATCCTGAAAAGGGGCTGCTTCGGATACCTCAGATAGGTATAGCGGTGATTGAAGATGATGTCGAGATAGGGGTCTGTTCAAGCATTGACAGAGCAACTTTTGGAGAGACAAGGATATCCAGGGGCACCAAGATCGACAGCCATGTGAAGATCGCCCATAACTGCAAAGTCGGAGAGTACTGCATAATAGTCGCTCAGACAGGCCTTGCCGGCAGCAGCACCCTTGGAAGGGGTGTTACGATGGCTGCGCAGTCCGGTGTTGGTAACCATGCAAGGGTCGGGGATGGGGTAATAGCTGCCGGAAGGGCCGGCATAACAGATGATACACCTCCGAATTCCGTAGTTTCCGGTTTTCCTGCAATAGACCATAAAAAAGACCTCCGTCAGATCGCTGCCATCAGACAGCTCCCTGATCTGATCAAAAATGTTAAAAATATTGAAAAAAGGCTCAATGGACCGGAGCCTGAGAACAAATAATGTCACATACATTATCTCAGGGAGTAGAATTTACAGGGATAGGCCTGCACTCAGGAGAGATTTCCACAATATCAGTCCATCCTTCCCGGAAAGAGGGCATTTATTTCTCAACAGGGAGCGGACTTTTTCCGATCACCTCGGCCCAAGTTCACGAAGACAGCAGGCTTACCGGATTCAGGCTTCCTGACGGGACCACTGTAAGGACAGCTGAACATCTTCTTGCAGCTCTCTCAGGACTTGAGATCGACAGCGTAGTAATTGAACTGTCGGGAGAGGAAGTCCCCATCCTGGATGGAAGCCCTCACCCGTTTGCCATTGCGATCGCAGAGGCGGGGATAATAGAATATGGGGAGCAGAGAAAAAAAGCTCTCGCCGTCCCAATCGTCATTGACGACCAATACAAGGAGAGGTCGATGATGGCCATTCCTTCTGAGAGACTTATGGTTACCTATGTGATAGACTATCCCGGTACTCCGATCGGGACACAAAGGGCATCATATACAGTGACCCCGGATGTATTTCTTCAAAGGATATCAAAGGCCAGAACGTTCGGACTGACATCTGAGCTGGACTATCTGAAAAAGAACGGCCTCGCAAAGGGCGGGTCACTGGAAAATGCCCTTATGTTTGACGAAAAGGGCCTTTTGAACGAGGGAGGGCTTCGTTTTCCTCTTGAGTGCGTGACACATAAAATAAACGATCTTCTTGGGGATCTTGCTCTATTGGGAACTATCCCGACTGCTCACTATATTGGCATATGTGCCGGACATGATCTTCATGGAAGGCTTGTAGACAGAATAAAAAGAGTTTTATAATTATTCGACCCAATCTTTTAACTGGAGGCAAAAAGGATGAAATACGACATCAATAAAATATTGGACCTTCTCCCGCACCGTTACCCATTTCTCCTGGTAGACAGGATAGAGGATCTGGTGCTGACAGATGAGTTGGTGGAAGTGACAGGAATTAAAAATGTAACAATTAACGAACCCTTTTTTCAGGGTCATTTTCCCGACGAACCTGTAATGCCCGGAGTTCTTGTCATCGAGTCCATGGGTCAGGTAGCGGCTGTATTGCTGAAGCTCTACACTGAGATCAAGGAAAACGAGCGCCGCCTGGTATATGTAACATCGATCGACAAAGTTAAATTTCGCAGGCCGGTAAAGCCTGGGGATCAGCTAAAAACCGTAGCTACTCTCGTAAAACGCAGGGGAAACAACTTCAAATTTAAGTTCAGGGCAACAATTGACGGAGATCTGGCTGCCGAAGGTATGATGGGCTGTGTAGTCTCTTCAGGCCTTACCCTCAAACCCGAGGCATAGACCGGAATGAGCGTACATATACACCCGACAGCGATAGTATCTCCGAAGGCGCAGCTTGGAGAAAACGTAAGGATCGGTCCATTCTGCATGGTGGACGAAAATGTCATATTGGGCGATGAGACTGAATTGAGGGCCTACGTCCACATATACAACTACACAGAAATGGGCTCCGGCTGTACCATCTTCGACCACACAGTCATAGGAGGGGAACCCCAGGATATCACATTCAGGAATGAAGAGACCTGGGTCAGGATAGGCAATAACCTCATGTGCCGTGAGTATGTCACCATGAACAGGGCAGTTGGAGAGGGCCTGGCTACAACTGTAGGTGACAACTGTTTTATTATGGAAAATGTCCACCTGGCCCATAACGTGCAGATCGGTCATG
>JAAYHA010000131.1 GCA_012727545.1 Synergistaceae bacterium
CCTCTCTGCGATCAGCCTTAGCACGGGCATATATTCCCATGCCCATTCTATCCTTCTGTGTCCTTCCGGAGCCAGGTTCATGTCAGCAATCCTAAACTCGTTTTTCATAATTCTGCCTCCTTCCTTTTTGTCAGTCCTTTTCAAAAATAAACACGCAACACAGAGTGCATGAATTGATATTGACCAAAGGCACCACTCCTATACTGTGAGCAAAAAGCGGATAAAAACATCAAAGGATATATAAGTACTATCCTGTATTTCCTGCCTTAATATTACCACTCAACAGCATATTAAGCTGTTATTTTATGCAGCTTCTTTATGTCTGACGGCTCAAAAATACCTTCCTCGGTTATTATTCCTCTGATCAGATCTGCAGGGGTCACGTCAAAAGCCGGATTCCATACCTTTGCGTCCTCGTGGACAAGAATTTCACCGCCGACCTTCCTTACTTCACTGTGGTCTCTTTCTTCGATAGGGATCGAATCTCCGTTTGGGCAGTTAAAATCAATACTGCTTATGGGTGCTGCTATGTAAAATGGGACATTGTGACTTTTTGCAGAAATTGCCAGCCCATAGGTGCCTATCTTATTTGCCGTGTCACCGTTGAGTGCTATCCTGTCTGCTCCGGTGATCACAGCATCTATCTTTTCCCTTGACATAAGAAAGGCCGCCATAGAATCACATATGACCGTTACGTCAAATCCGTCCTCACACAACTCAAATGCAGTAAGCCTTCCTCCCTGAAAACGGGGCCTGGTCTCATCTGCATAGATTTTTATATCCTTCCCGGAATCCCTGGCTGACCTGAAGACACCCAAAGCCGTGCCGTAACCTGAAGTAGCAAGAGCCCCGGCGTTGCAGTGTGTTATTACTGTAGCCTTGTCCGGCAGAAGAACAGCCCCATGGGCACCGATCTTCTTGTTGATATCCCGGTCTTCCCTGTCTATCATTATTGCCTCTGATTCAAGCAATGAATAGAGTTCCGGCGAATTTTTATTTTCGTTAAATACTGACCGCATTTTTTCTATGGACCAAAAAAGGTTGACTGCCGTAGGCCTTGTTGCAGAAAGTCTTGAAAGTGCCTTGTCTATCGTTGAAATGTCTGAATGCGCCGCCAGTACTACACCATATGCCGCCGCGACCCCTATGGCCGGAGCTCCCCTTACTGTCATGTTTTCTATTGCTCCGGCTGTATCCTCATAAGAACGGCAATCCACAAAACTTACAGAGACCGGTATCTTTCTCTGGTCCAGAAGCCGAAGCATCGGCGCTCCGCTTATCCATTCTATCGTTTCAGGCAGCATAAGGCTCACCTCTTATAGAAAATTGTAAAAATTAATGCTTATCGGAAACATGCCGTTTTTTCGGATGACTGGAGGATGGGCTGCACTCCTGTCAGTTTTCTCTGCAGATGCTTATTACCTCAGCCTCTGCCTTACCATCCCTGAAAAATATACCTACTCTCTGCTTCTCTGAAAGCGAGGAGGCATCCTTGATCATATTACCCTCAGCGTCCCTGCAGACAGTAAAACCTCTTGACATTACGCTAAGGGGTGAAAGGTTGTTCAGGGTGCCGGCTGCAGAACTGAGTTTAGCCTCGGCCTCAGAAAGCTTGTATGTGATGTTGGATGAGAGTGAACTGCGGGCATTATTCAAAAATTCAGAAGCGGGGATATAAACTCCTCTGGTTATGCTAAAGAGGAGCCTCCTCTTGGAATCTGTCAGGTCTGAACTTATTTTTGCAGCTCTCTTGTTTATGTGGGCATTCATCGACCGCATCGAACTTTTTAAGTTGGCCGTGAGTTCTTTGGAATCAGGGAAAACTCTTTCTGCAGCACCTGACGGTGTCGGCGCGTAAGCATCCGCGGCAAGGTCTGAAAGTGTTTTGTCAATTTGATGGCCCAGTCCTGTAATTACGGGAACGGGGCATGATCTGACAGCCCTTACAACTTCCTCGCTGTCAAAGGTATCCAGGTCATCTCTGCTTCCCCCGCCCCTTACCAGCATTACCAGTGAGATATCCTGCAAAGCTGCGCATTTTGAGAAAGCTTCCTTTATCTCTGAAGATGCTGCCGCCCCCTGCATCAGGCTTGGGATCACAAGAAGCTCTGAAGCAGGGTATCTTATTGATGCGATCTTTATTACATCCTGTACTGCAGCCCCTGTCGGCGATGTAATAAGAGCAACTTTTCTGGGAAAGGAGGGCAATGGCCTCTTATGCCTGATGTCGAAGAGTCCTTCTGCCGTAAGCTGCTTGAAAAGGATCTCCCTGGCTCTTGCTTTTGCTCCTTCGCCAAGCGGCAGAAGGGTCGTAGCATATATCTGGTATGAGCCTCTGGCTCCGTATACATCCACCCTTCCCCGTACAAGGACCTCGTCTCCGTCTTTGGGCCAAAGGATGACTGAGGAGGCGTTGGAGCGGAAAAGGACGCAGGAGATCCTTGCCTCTGCGCCGATCACAGTAAAGTACGCATGTCCGCTGGAGTGTTTTTTGAATCCAAGGAGCTCTCCCTTTACGGAGATATTCTGGAGATCACCGGAAGCGTATATGGCTTCACGGATCTTGTTTGTTACTTCATCTACTGTAAATACTGCATCTTTTTCAAATTTAAACATGGCGGCTCAGTTCGAGAGAGACTCTTCCTTTCTCACGATCCTCCCCAGAACACCGTTAACAAAGCGTCCGGATTCTTCTGTACCGAAGACTTTGGCAAGTTCAACTGCCTCAGAGATCGAAACAGCTATAGGCACCTTTTTAGATATGACTCCTTCATAGAGAGCCAGCGATATGGCTACCTTGTCAACGGCAACCATTCTTTCCGGCCTCCAGCCTATAATGTTTTCCCTGAGCAGGTCTGAGATAGCCTCCATGTTATCCATTACTCCCCTTACCAGCTCACAGGCATAGTCAAATACACCATCAGCCTCACCCTCTGAAGGGTACAGCTCTATGGCCTCATCGATATTTGCCGAAGGTCTTACATCCAGTTGGTAAATTAATTGGAGCGCAATTTCACGTGATCTGTGGCGCATTTGTGACTTTGACGACATATTCAAATATCATCTCCTGAATTGCTGCATCAGAATTGAAATTTGTTTTTTGCCGTCGTCGGTAAGCAGTATCCAGGAGACTCCATATCCAATGATCGCAGCAAAAAGTGACCACAGGATGCCCTTAAGCCCAAGGTGCACTATTGCGGTCAGTGCAGCCGCCGCACCGGCCCAGAATAATGGCATAGTCCAGACAGGATTAGTTTTGGGATTGTCCTGAGGTGCTATGTTGATCCAGTTTATATGGACCGCCATTCCTGACTTTGTGAAGATGTCGGTGAACTTCTTTTCAAGTCTTACCTTGTCTTCTTCGTTGTCACCCTCAGGCATGGTAATGTAAATATTCAAAAGGTTTTGATCCCCGATAAAAGAAACTTCCTGGCAGTAAAAACCTTCCGGCAGTCTTTTGGAAACGATGTGGCGTATAGAGTCTCCGTCAAGCCAAATTTTGCCGATCTTGGTCGTAGTCCATAAAAAGAGCATCTTATTCACCTCTTAATCGAGAAGGCCGGTTTCTCATTCAGGAAACCGGCCTTCTTCTGTAATCTCAGTTAAGCTCAGGCCTCTTCGGTAAATGTGTTGTAAACAGCCTCTGTCTCAACAACAGGTTCTTTTTTATCACCAAAGGTAACACCCTGAACGTAAACATTGACGCCTTTGATCGTATAACCTGTAAAGCGTTCTATCTGTTCCTTGACTGCCTCCTGTACATCCCAGCAAACATCGGGGATGCGGAGTCCATACTTTACAGCAATATATGCATCTACAACTATTTCCGGCGAATCTCCGTCAGAGATAGTTATCCTTACACCGTTGACTGTTTTTCTTCCGAGACGCAGGTTAGCCATGAGACCCGGATTTGCCGGAGTAACACCTTCAACGCTGTGCAGAGCTTTTGTGGCAAGCTGTGCTATGACATCTTCCGATATCCGGATCTTTCCTTCAAGGTTAGACTGGTCTATAGTTGCACCGGTAACTATTTCTTCGGTCTCACCTGCTTCGCTTACTACGAATTCCTCTTTTTTATTCGCGACCATGCGGTTATTCCTCCTTATCAACAACTGGATGTGTATTGCTCAGTAGAATTCTGCTGCTGTTTTAATCTTCCGGATATTTAAAGGGCTTACCGCAGTGGGGACAAAGAAGATCTTCATCTTCATCATAGGCAGCCGGTTCATAGTAGAAATCCTTGCCGCATTCGGGACAGGTCACTGAGGCGTACTCTTCCTCATCAAAGTCCTCGTAATCTTCGTCATCATCGTACTCTTCCTCGATAAGTGCGTCGAGATCATCCTCAAGCTCACTCACATCCTCATCAAGCTGTTCGAGGTAGTCGTTGAGCTCATTGTGGACTTCTTCATGCTCTTCCATCGCCTCTGCCAAGGAGTCAAGGGCATCTACCAATGCAGCAAAAAACTTCTCCTTCTCAGGCGTATCCGCTACTTTCTGCCCATCGATCAATCCTCTTAGGTACGCTATCTTTTCCCGTGCGCTCATTCGGATCCCTCCCTTATTATTTCTTTGCTCTTTCAAGGTATTCGCCGGTCCTTGTATCAACGAGTACGATCTCTCCGTTTTCAACAAAGAACGGAACTGTGATGACAAGGCCTGTCTCCGTAGTGGCAGGTTTGCCTCCGCCTGAAGCTGTATCTCCCTTGAATCCGGGAGGTGTGTCCGTTATCTGCATTGCGACTGAGTTTGGAAGCTCAATGCCCATGACTCGTTCTTCGTACATGTCAAAACTTACCTCAAGGTTATCGATCAGGTATTTCACAGCATCTCCAAGCATTTCTTCGGTAAGGTATACCTGGTCATACGTCTCCATGTCCATAAAAACATAGCTGTCGCCATCTTTGTACTGGTACTGGGCAGGTCTTTCGTCAAAAATTATCCTTTCGAAGCGTTCTCCTGACTTAAATGACTGATCAACAGAGGATCCGGTCTCAAGGTTGCGAAGTTTGCCCCTTACGATCGCGCCTCCCCTTCCCATCTTGTGATGGGAACTTTCAAGAATGACCCACATCCCGCCTTCCCATTTGATCTTAAGTCCCGGACGGAAATCGCTTGTGTCCACAATTTGTGCCATTGAAAAACCTCCCTGTGCTCTCTCACAAAACATCATGCGCATGCATTTGCCATGGATACGCCGTATTATCATAACATAAAGAAAGCTTGTTTGTCTTTATCCGCTATTGTTTTTTTGTGTAGATAGGTATCGCTTTGATCGTTCCTGACGATTCCCTTAGTACAAGGATATTATCAGAAAGAACAACAGGATCACCCTCTTCATTGGAATATGCTGAAGTGATCCTTATGTGGTATCTCTTAATGAAGCATATGTCCCGGCTTTCTCCTTCGACTTCGGTCAGAAGCTCGGAAGGCATGCCTCTTGGGATGTTCATACTTTCTGCTTCCGTAAGGAAGGAGTCACTGTAATTCTGATCTATCACCGAAGCCTCTATGAAGATGTCTGCGTTTTTATTCCTGATCTCCTGAAGGATCTCCTGGGGAATGTCTATGTATGGATCGTCTTTTGGCTCTGATCCGAGATCAAATTCAGAAGGGTCAATGAACCCCTCTTCAGAAGCGGATGTACAGAACCAGCATTTTACTACCGCTTCTGTCTGTAATGCTGCGTTTTCCCTTTTCATGACGTGGTGCTCCCAATTAACTGATGCGTGGATCCTGGTTGCCATGACAAAATAGATCAGGAGCACGTTAAG
>JAAYHA010000132.1 GCA_012727545.1 Synergistaceae bacterium
ACAAAGAGGCTTATTGTGTCTGATATTGTCCTTATAGTGTCTTTTTCCTCTTTGGTGAAGATATGCTTCTCCTTAAAATATTCAAAGGCAAGCACAGCCTTCCTTTTGCCACCTTCGACGATATAACAGAGCATCGTAGACTTTACGCCTCGCACCTTCATGTGGTCATTCTCAAGATAATCCGGGATGCCTTTTCCAGTATCCTCACACAAAAGTATGTTATTCTCATCCAGTTGAGCCTTTATCGAGGACCACTCATCCGCAGGAAATCTTTTTCCCTCTCTTTTTTTAAGCGGGGGCACTCCCTCGTCGCACCACTCGTATAGGATCTCGTAGTATGTCTCGTCCTCTGGAAAGACAGAAACATCCATCCTCCCCATCTTGAAGGAGTTTCCCACAAACTCAAGGAGTATTGGCACAGCTGTATCAACGTTCTCGTATTGGCTGAAGAGTTTAAGGATGTATTCAGCCACATTCTCCCTGAAATTTTTCTGGACCAGCCCCTGTCTCTGGTTGATCTCAGTCATTTCTCCTGTCACCCTGTCTTTGGGCAGATCACTCTCGCATATTGAATTTGTGTAGATAGTATATTGATTCTTTCCGCTGCTCTTAGAGAAATAGAGTGAAAGGTCTGCCTTCTGCATCAGTTTTTCGTATGTTGTCCCATCCGATGGATATAATGAAATTCCGATACTGCATGATATTCCATATTCATTCCCCTCTTTGCGGAATGACCGTTTGAATGCGTTCAGAATTTTCTCCGCTTTGGAACGTATTACAGCGGTATCATTTATGTTGGCCATGAATACTACGAATTCGTCTCCGCCTATCCTTCCGATAATGTCAGAATCCCTGAAAAGCGATTTGAGGGTGTGAGCCAATTCACTGAGGACCGCATCACCATAGAGATGTCCGAGAGTATCGTTGACTCGTTTGAAATTGTCTATGTCCAGCATCATAAATGCTCCCTGGCCTTCTCTGCCGCTTATATAACTTTCGATAAGATCCCTGGTCGATACCTTGTTAAAAAGCTGTGTAAGGGGATCTTTCATTGCGCTCTCCTCAGCAGTAAGCAGCTTTCTTTTTTGCTCATCTATGTCAGAAAGTATGCCAACCACTTTTATGGGATTGCCAGTTTCATCCGCAATTAATGACATTGAGACCTTATACCATAAAGTATCACCGAATTTATTTACCGCCCTTACCTCAAAAGAGCTTTCCTTGAGTCCTTCGGTAGCCCGTTCAAAAGAAGAAATGATATCTTGTGCGTCTTCCTGTGAAAATGCTTCGTATCCTTCCAGGCAGTAAGGGAAATTATCATAACTGGAAAGAGGATCGAAGGAATCCAAAAAATTATCGGAATGAGAGATCCTGCCGGTTTTAATATCCCATTCAAAGAATATTACGCTGGTAAGCTTTTTGACAATATCAAACTGCTCCTTGTTAATATACAGCTCCTGATCGGCCATTTTTATGTCTGTGATATCAGAAAGGATCGCAACTATCTCTTTGGTCTCCTCTTCACCGGTAACGTAATCCACGCTGAGACAAATCCATCGCGTGCTGCCGTCATCCATTTCCAGTCTTAATTCGGACTCAAAAGCCTCTTCGTTCATTATTTTTTTTGCGTAATCATTTCGTTTTTCTTCAGAGAGAGGGGTCGACAAAATGTTCAAAATATTATTATTGAATTCTTTTTCAAATATTTCCTTTGTTTTGCCTATCAGCTCGTAAAACCTCTCGTTTGTGGACCTGATTTTCCATTCAGATCCCTCTCGGACATATCGCACAATGCCGCCCGGCATACTGTCGTGCAGAAGAGAAAGCTCCCTGTTCGTACTTTCTATGATCTCTGAATTTTTCTTTATGGCAATGAAGAAATAGTACATGATCGATGCAAAAGTAATTATGGATACCAGCACGAAAGCCAAACCCTTGAAGAATTGTCCTGAAGCTGCAGAAAAAACCACATCTTCAGGAACAGAGGTAATAAGGTACATGTCTGCAATTTCCACAGGCAGATAACTCACAGCCCTGTTGCCGTTTTTGATCGGGTATATCAATTCTCCTGAGGAACCATTTTCAATAGCATCGGCAATGGCAGTGTAATATATTTTTCCGTCAGCCCCTCCGGGTACAGATGAAAAAAGCTCACTGAGGGTATTTGCTTTTTTATTTGCGATCGGGTGGTCTGACCTGGCGATGATAGTTCCGTCTTTTGACAAAAGATAACAATATCCCGTACCCTCAAAAATAGTAAAAGTGACCAGTTCATTCAGTTTGTCCCTGTAAAATCGTGCAGAAAGTACCCCTATGACCTCATCATTGTGCCTTACAGGGGAGTTGATAGTGAGGTAATAGCCTGTTTCAGAATTAAACACTTTAATGTCGGGATAAAAAACGTTTCTTGACATCAGCTCTCTGAAATATCTTCTCTCTTCATCACCAATGCCGGTGCCAAAGAACATATTCCCATCCCTGTTAATGAGGTAGAGAGCGCCAAAATCGGTAAACCAGTTCTGCTCTCTGACGAACCTTATAGCCTCGGCTGAGTTGAGGTCCGGTGTCAGTCTGCCCAGATTTACAGAAATGCTCGACACAAAGTTTTTGTTTATCTGAAGATTTTGCCTAAGCATGACAACATTCTGCTTTTCAAGGTCATGCATCGAAGCAAAGACCTCTTTCCTGGCATTGCTGTATGTCATATTCATAAATATCACGGCTGAAAATATAAAGACAAGGGCAGCAATTACCGCTGCGTTTGTGATATTTTTACTGCCGCGTTCCCCTATTGTTGCCAAGAGGATTACCTCCCCTGAAAGAAATTGCCGATAGGTATCAAAAACGAGCCTTTTATCAGAAAGATAAAACGCTCTGTAAGTTTGTTAAAACGCGAGGCCTGTTCTTATCTGTTGCAATTTCATAATAAAGAGCTTGTTTTCTACAAATTGTTAAAAACAAGAATTATTATAATTATAACCTTTTTATCGCATTTTAATCATTCTGATGGTCTTCGAATATTCAAGATAAGTTTGATTTTATGATATCACACGGGTAAAAAAGATTGATACAGTTTTGCATGACAAAAACTTACGCTGTTATATTCGTTCAATCATTACTGAACTGTAATCAATCATTTTCCCTGAAATGCGTACCAAGCGAGCCCTTCCTCTTGAGCGCTGCATCGGCGACAGCAGACGCTGTATCCGTCAGCCCTCTCATCTCCAGTGCAAGAAGCATCTCTGTCGGTCTGCTTATCATGAGTTTCCTATCAGCAATGTCATGTATCTTCGACTGCGCGCGAATGATGTTTTTTTCACTTCTCACCGGTCCAAGAAGATCCCAGGCAGTTTTCTGCAATTCTGACCTCAGAATTGATGGCGCTGTGCCTTTTTCAGAATTTGCAACCGGCGGGCAGCATTCCGGCTCGTGGTGGAATTTTGTCTCCCATGCGTCGCCCCCTGCCGCGTTCCTTCCGGCTATGATCCCAAAAGTCACTATGTTTGAAAATGCGTTCCCGCCTATCCTGTTTGCCCCGTCAACTCCACCGGTGGACTCCCCGCACGCATAAAGGCCGGAGATACCTGTCCTGCACCCAGTATCTATCTTTATCCCGCCGGACATGTAATGCTGTATCGGAGATACCCTTACAGGCCGCCTAAAATGGTCGAAAAATCTGTGGTCTATCGTCAGCGAATATCTAAGTCCCCTATCTTGCCATTTTTCGTCGCTCACATCTTCAAGGTGGGCAAACACAGGACCTTTCTCTTCCTTTTTGGCCATAAGTACAGAGCATCTGTCCCTGGCAAAAAGGTTGGCTTCAGCACCGTTTTTGTATCCCCACTCTTTAATTGCCCTTAGAAAAAATTCATCTCCTGCTTCGTCTGTGATCCTGACATGATCCACAAGACCCGTGTCTGCCAGCCATACGGGCAACCCGGGCTCCGCCCAGCCAATGGGGTAGAACTGTACGAACTCCATGTCTATAAGCTCAAGCCCTGCCCTTTTCGCAAGCGAATATCCGT
>JAAYHA010000014.1 GCA_012727545.1 Synergistaceae bacterium
CCGTACGCAGCCAGCCTTTTGTAACGCGGTTTGCGAAGTTCAAGATCCCTTATTATTGCAGCTGGGCGAAAATCAAAGTGCTCCCTGATCAGCTCTGTGATCTTCTGGTCAGAAACGGTCCCTGTGCCGAAAGTTTCTACCATTATCGATACAGGCTTTGCTACGCCTATAGCATAAGCCACCTGTATCTGGCAGGCCGCGGCAAGAGCGGAAGCAACAACATTTTTGGCTACGTATCTGGCCATGTAGGCACCCGACCTGTCGACCTTCGTCGGGTCTTTGCCGGAAAAGGCACCTCCGCCGTGAGGAACAGCGCCGCCATAGGTATCAACAATTATTTTTCTTCCTGTGAGTCCGCTGTCAGCCTGCGGTCCTCCCATGACAAAACGCCCTGTCGGATTGATAAGGATCCTTGGTTTTTTTTCTATCAAGGATTCCGGAATGACGGGTGCTATTACGAACTTTTCAACATCTTCAGCTATCTGCTGCTGCTCAACGGCAGGATGATGCTGCGTACTTATGACTATCGTGTCGACACGGACAGGTTTGCCGTCCACATACTCTACAGTGACCTGAGCCTTACCGTCCGGACGAAGATAGGGGATAGTCTTGTTTTTTCTGACTTCAGCAAGTTTGCGTGTCAGTTTATGTGCAAGTGAGATCGGCATAGGCATCAGTTCCTCTGTCTCATCACAAGCATAACCGACCATCAGTCCCTGGTCTCCCGCTCCTATCTTGTCTATTTCATCTTCAGAAAGGTCTCTGGCCTCGAGTGCCTTGTCCACTCCCTGTTTTATATCAGAGGATTGCTCATCGATCGCTGTTAATACCGCACATGTATCTCCGTCGAAACCATACTTTGCCCTTGTGTAGCCTACTTGCTTCACAGTATCCCTTGTTATCTTTGGAATGTCTACATAGCAGCTCGTTGTTATCTCCCCTGCTACTACTACAAGTCCTGTGCTGACAAGGGTCTCACATGCGACTCTCCCCATCGGGTCTTCCTTGAGGATAGCGTCCAGTATCGCATCTGATATTTGATCTGCGAGTTTGTCAGGGTGTCCTTCAGTCACTGATTCTGACGTGATAAGATACCTTTCTTTGCTCATTTCAAACACCTCCGTTTATATTTGCAGCTGATTTTCAGCTTGCCATCGTAAGATTTTATTGCCAAACGCTCTTTTTGACCAGAGCCGGTGTTACAGCTCTGCTTTATTGGCTTTCAGGAATATTCTATAGGCCGCCTCTGCAATATCAGGAGTCCATCTCTTGTCTCAAATCCCAACTTGCACATGAAGTCGATAAGTTCGCTAGTGTAGGTAACTATCAGGGGGACAGGCTTTATGGCAGGGTGATTCAGAGCGTAACCAAGCAGGCTTGAACCCAGTCCTTTCCCCTGGTGATCCGGATGAACAAGTATATCCCAGAGAGAACCCCTGTATACAAAATCTGTGATGATACGGCAGAAGGCAACAAGTTTACCGTTATATCTGACAGAAAAACACATGCTCGTTCCTTCCAGCATCTTTTCGATCTGTTCAAGAGAGCGGCTCCTGCCCCAACGTGTAAACCTGTAGAGGTCCTGAAGTTCTTCGGGCGTTATTGCAAGCTTGCTGTCGTAATAATAATAACCCGGACAGACATTCTCGTTGCTTTCAGAATTTTGTTTCATCGGGATCATCCTCTGTCTCTTCTTGATCATAATTGCAGCCTTCTCCATTTTCCTCGCACGAACCATGCTTTTCCTGTATATGGCCGGCAAGCGCAAGACCTCCAATTATCTTCCGGAGATCTCCGCGTCTGGCATCCTTGCTGATCGTCAACTCCATCACCTGTCCGGCTCCGCACTTTGAGCAGGTCCAGACAGCACGCGCAATTCCATCCGGACCGGGAGAACCGGCAAGGACCTTAACTTCACCGCATTTCTGGCAAGCTACTATGAGCATAAAATAAACCTCTTTTCACCATGTATAAAAAGACCTTAGAACGAACTATACCTCTGCTGGTCTTCAGTAGAGATGATTCCGTGAGAATTAAATACAATTGGACGAAGAAAGATATTTTCTTTTATTTAATTTTAAATTTGATCTTTACAGGGCCTTCAGTGTAAATATCTTCTGCGGCATATATCCCAAGAATTACATCTGATTTAGAATTCGTAATATCTTCAATGACCTGCATAAATTCAGCAGTATCTATCGAACCGACGTTACCGCTCAAGGGATCTCTGAGAACTCCCTCTCTGGCAGCCCGCAGGTTGACGTCCCTGAGCATGATAAACAGCGACTCCTCAACATCTTCTCTCTGCGATCCTTTATTAATGTTTTTCTCTGCAAGCATATCTCCGGAATTAAATATCACTTTTGTACTGTAAGTCTCGAGTTCTGCCATTACCGGCTCCCCCTCAACAGCGTTCGAAAGCGCGGTCAGCCGGAGCAGGTAGCGGCCAGGAGTTTTGGAAATGACAGATTTTGCCCTGTCTATTGAATTTTTATCGACCAAGGGCCTTTTGATGGACTCAGGATTAGTTCCAAAACGATAAGCGAGGAGAGCCTGAGTCTCTACAATAAGCCTTTCGACTGCCTGATCGACCTGGTTCATAGTTGTTTCCGGTCCGCTTATTACTCCCTGTGCAAGCCTTTCACCTGTCAAAGCTGCTATCCTGCCCTCTCGGAGGCGCTGTATATCAGCTTTGAGCTTTTCTGCTTCCTGTTTAAGGGCGGCGACCGAGGCCTCAAGTTTTTTGCTTTCCTGCTCCAGAACAGCTTTTTCTTTTAGAAGCGCCTTCTGTTCTTCTTCTGTCTTATCCTTTATTTTTGTCATTTTTTCCAGCTCAGTCCTGGCTTCATTAAGGCTTTTAGTCCCGGCTGAGAGCTTCTCTTCAAGGGCATGAAGCTCCTCCTGTTTTTCAATGACGTCTCCCTTGCTCCTAAAGAGTTCTACTTCCATACCCTGAAGATTGGTCCTGTTTTGCTGGAGTTCTGCAGTTAAAGTCGTGATCTGATTTTGTACATAATTCATGCTGAAAAGAGCTGTCCTTACGGGTTCAGAGGCAATGCTTATAACAAGGAGCGTGAACAAAGCAATGCCAATTCCTGTTATTACAGAAATTATTCTTGAAGTATATTTTGGGCGCAGCTTTAAAAATGTCACCCGCTTTTTGCCAAGCTTCATTCCAATTATGTCGCCGACCCACGCAACAACGGCACTGACAATAGCCAGTGTTCCAAGAAGGCTCCAATTCATTTCTCTGAAGAGTTCAAACAAAGGCTTCTCTCCCTCAGGACATGATCTTTGAACGCGTATAAAAATATCACAAACACTGACATTATAGCAGGATAATTTTACCTGTTTTTCAATAATAATGTAAAAAGACAAAAAATTAAATGGTCCGGCTGGTGCCGGACCATTTTGATTCAAAGGAATGCTCCACTAAATGTTTGTATTATTACTTTTTGAAAACAGCCTTCGCGGCCTTGCGGGATATTTCGATACCCTTTTCGAGGTCTGCGACCGGAACGTTAAGTGCCGGACGGAAGCGTACTGTGTTGGCACCGCATCCGAGGATCAGCATCTTGTTTGCATGGCATTCCTTGAGGAATTTGTCACGTAACTCAGGGCTGCAGATGTCATATGCGCACATAAGTCCCTTTCCTCTTACGTTCCTGATAAACTCGGGGAATTCAGCCTGAAGTTCATTGAGTCCCTTAAGAAGCGCAGGGCCTGCTACGTTGCTTACATAGTCAAGGATTTTCTCTTCGCGGTAAATCTCAAGGTACTTAGCTGAACGTACCATGTCAACCGTGTTGCCGCCCCAGGTTGAATTTATACGGCTTGAAACTGTGAAACAGTTCTTCTCAACTTCATCGACCCTGGGGCCGGCGACGAGACCGCAGACCTGGGCCTTCTTACCAAATGCGAAGATATCTGGTTTTACAGGTGTGTGGTGCTCCCAAGCCCACATCTTACCCGTAATACCCATCCCGCACTGGACTTCATCAAATATCAGCATTATATCGGATTCGTCGCATACCTGACGCAGCTGCTGGAAGAACTCAGTACGGAACTGATTGTCTCCTCCTTCGCCCTGGATCGTCTCAATGATGATAGCTGCAATACCGTTTGGATCGTCGGCAATTGCATGTTTGATCTGCTTAAGAGAAAGTGCCTCAAGCCATTCCACTTCACCAAGATGATCTTTGAGAGGGAATGTAACTTTGGGGTTGACCACGCGTGGCCAGTCGTTAAACTTTGCAAAACGCTGATGCTTGTTAGGATCGTTCGTGTTGGTTACAGAGAGGGTGTATCCGCTGCGGCCGTGGAAGGCCTCATTGAAGTGCATGATTTTCGTTCCGACTTTGCCATTGTATGCTTCTCCCTTTGTAATTTTGCCAGCGGCAAGAAGTTTGCTGACCTTCCAGTCCATGGCTACTTTGAAGGTATTCTCAACGGCCAGTGTTCCGTAATCAATAAAGAATGTATGGTTAAATCCTTCAGGTACTGCTACCTCTCCGAACATTTTTACAAACTCCGCCATTTCCTGAGTGTAAATGTCAGAGTTTGCGACCTTGTTTATCGCAACGCGGAATATCTTTTCTTTGAATTCAGGAGTTTCGAGCTTGGGGTGGTTCATCCCAAAGGGTGAAGATGCAAAGAAGGTGTAGAAGTCAAGCCAGTCGGCCCCGCTTGCTGAATCATGAATATGGCTGCCTTTGGATTTTTCCATATCGATAACGATATCGAAACCATCTCTGAGCAAAAGGCTTTCAATTGTTTTAAAAACATCCTTGGGCGCTACTGAATAATTTACTGTCATTTGCACTACCTCCTTAGAATTTTGTACCATATATCATACATGGTTCATTATTGCTTCAAATCGATGCTATAAGTTTAATATTCCTATTTGCTTAAATCAAGACTACATTTCCAGAATACTATACACAATTCATATCAATAGCAAGAAGTATTTACATAGCATAAACACCCTTTTGTCAAAAAAATCAAAAATTTCTAGAAATATTTTAAAATTATTATTGATTTAACTGATGAAATATAAAATTTCATTACAGTAATAAATTAAAAATAAAATTATAGTTCAACAAAAGAACTTAATTGATTTGACAATTCTGAATATTGTTCGATAGCAATCTTTGATCTTCGTGTACATTTTACCCTAATCTTTCCTTAAAAAAAATTGAATCACCTTGTCTCATTGGTTTCTTTTGTTATAAACCTAATCTGTAAAGGGAAGAACAAGAGCATAATTTTTAAAAATTTATCTACCCTTGTATCCACGCCTAGTGGCTGAGTAAATTGCTCCTGTTTCCTTAAGTTTGTCGATCGATTCAAGTGCTATTCCTGTCCCAAGTGCTACACACTCAGAAGCAGACTCGGCGACTACTGCATTTATTTCTGTCTCCTCTATTATCAGCTGATCAAGTCCGTTGAGGTAGGCTCCCCCACCTGTAAGGATGATGCCTCTGTCGATAACGTCAGCCGCAAGTTCCGGAGGTGTTTTTTCCAGCACTCTCTTTATACCGGCAATTATGGC
>JAAYHA010000133.1 GCA_012727545.1 Synergistaceae bacterium
AGATCGGAGCAGGGCTGGTAGGCAGCATAATAGCCTCAGATATGAGCACGAGTTTCGATGTAACTGTAGTTGATCTCAACGAAAACGCGCTTTCTTTGATAAGAGAGGATCATCCCAAAATCACAACAGCTGTCTGCTCCTGTACAGACCCGGTCTGCCTTTCCCCGCTGATCAGGGATGCGGATGTTGTGACCGCAGGGGTTCCCGGAAAGTTTGGGAGAAAAATGATGGAGACAGTTATCAGAGCCGGGAAAAACATGGCTGACATATCCTTCATGCCCGAGGATTTTGAAGAGCTTGACGGACTTGCAAAAGAATACGGAGTTACGGCAGTTCCGGATATTGGAGTCGCGCCGGGCATGTCCAACTTCCTGGTGGGCAGGGGAGCCGCACTTCTTGATGAAGTCGAAGATGCAGTTATCTATGTGGGAGGGATCCCGCATAAGCCGGTTCCGCCCTTCAATTATCAGATCACCTGGTCAGCTGCTGATGTGATAGAGGAATACACCCGTCCCGCAAGATATGTAAAAGATCATAGTCCCGTTGTATGCGAGGCGATGGGAGAACTTTATGAGAAGGAGTTCCCCAAAGCCGGACTCCTTGAGACGTTCATCACAGACGGACTTCGTTCCCTTATAAAAAACATTAAGGCGAAAAACATGGAGGAACGAACAATGAGATGGCCGGGACATGTTGCACAGATGCGTCTTCTCCGCGAGATGGGACTATTTGACGAAGAAAAGCGGGATCTGGGCGGGGTTGAAGTAGTTCCGCGTGACATAGCCTGTGACCTGCTGTTTCCAATGTGGAAGATGGAGCCTGAAAAGGGCGACAGGGATCTTACAATAATGCAGGTAGAAGTCTCCGGATACAAAGGAAGGGATCTTGTGACCTACACCTGGGATCTCTGGGATATATTTGACGAGAAGACCTGGAAAAACTCTATGGGTCGCTGTACCGGCTTTTCATGCTCTATTTTCGCACAGGCCATAGTCAAAGGGCTTATAAAAGAAAAAGGAGTTATCGCGCCGGAAAAGCTTGCCGCTTCCGACGAACTTTATAATTTTGTCATGGCCGAACAGCGAAGCCACGGGATAGACTACAAAGAGAGCGTTAGAATTAATAGGAACGCAAGGTAAATACTGCCCAGAAACACCCTAATGAATTGACCAAAGGTGCATTTCCGGAAATAAAGATACCGCTTAAACAATTGTAGATATTGTCGTTAATTCAAAATGGCTCCGATCGATGATCGAAGCCATTTTGAATTAATAAATTATCAGCCCTATTTCTCGACCACAAGGAAGATGCTTGAGTCATCCACTTCGAATATCTGCCAATCGCAGTTTGTGGAGCGCCCAATTTTTTCAAGGTCAGTTATGGAGTGCGTGGTGGCACGGAAGCCGTCTTTGCAAATGATAACTCCATTTTTTGTCTTCTCCATATCAAGTTCTCCGATCAAACCTTTGCTTGCCTGTTCCTGAAACCACTCGATCCTTTGTTCCCAGAAATTTGGGTGGTATGTGCTGAAATATGCTTTGCCTCCTATTTTAAGAGCCCTTATTACTTTTGCTGCAAAGGCTTCGGGGACATCTGCCCTGATCGCGGAAAGACCGTTCTGCAGGCACAGGACTGCGTCGAAACAGCTGTCATAGTCAATATTATGGGCGTCCATGACCAGTAACTCAGTATTGGCGATGTTTTTAAGATATTCTTCTCCAAAATGTACGTTGCCGCCCGATATCTCTATACCGGTAATACTGCCTACAAAAGGAGCGAGCTCCTTCATGATCCTGCCGTATCCGGCCGCGATCTCAAGCACGGCGTCAGTCTTTTTCAGACGGTCACGCACAAAGGCTGTCTCACGTTGAAGATACTCCGATATCCTTGGTATCGCTGTGTCATAGACCTG
>JAAYHA010000134.1 GCA_012727545.1 Synergistaceae bacterium
CCGGAGGACAAAAACAGCTCGGCCGCGCTTCTGAGGATGGTAATGGGTTTTATACACGACGGTTACAGTGTCTACATTTGTCCTGAGGGACACCGTACCGAGGATGGGACCCTCCAGCCTCTTGAGGGAGGTGTCTCTATCCTATCGATCAAGACCGGTGCCCCCGTAGTTCCTGTATGGGCAGGAGGCACATACAGGGCAATGTCTCCCCACATGAAATTTCCACGCCCACGAAAACTTTACGTTGTTTACGGAGATCCGATATTCCCCGCAGATATCGCGCAGGAACTGACGGAAAAAGAAAAACGTAAATACATCCTTGATAAGATCGAAGAATTCTACAGGGAAATGGATGCAAAAGACAGAGAAAAGTATCCCAGATAGTAAAAAGTGCGGCAGGGTAAAGAAAACGCTCCTGATAGTTGCCGGAGTTGTCTCTCTGGCGCTTGGAGGGATCGGAGTTTTCCTTCCGCTCCTTCCAACGACCCCTTTTGTACTTCTTGCGGCCGGATGCTTTGCAGGAAGCAGTCCTGCGATGCACAGATGGCTTTGCAGGTCGCGCTTTTTTGGAGAGTACATAGAGAATTATCGGACAAACGCCGGAGTCAGCAAGTCGATAAAAATAAGGGCGATAGTTTTCCTGTGGTCCGGCCTCGCATTATCTGCGGCAGCCGTGCATAAACCGCTTGTCCGGGTAATTCTGGCTGTAGTCGGAATATGTGTGAGTACCCACCTGCTTATGATGAAAACAAAAGATGAAAACAAGGAAACCTGTTGACCAAATAATTGAGAAGATACTGACGAACATCAGCATCTCCTTCGTGCCATGTCTTTCAGTTCCTGAAGCTCTTCCGGGGAGATATTTCCTGAGATCCACGAAGAGTATACTGAATTGTTGTGTAGCAGTGGTTCTGTTTTAAGCTCAGGCATCTCTTCCGCCGCCATGTTAAATGAGGTGGTCCCCGGTATCGGCGAAAATTCGGCCAGTTTGGGTTTTCCTCCCGAAGAATGGACGAACCTTACGGTTTCTTTTACTGAGTCAATGCTTTGGCCTGGCAGGCCCAGCAAAATGTATGTCTCGCAGTCAGTTCCGGAATAGCCTGCATTCAAAAGAGATCTGACAGCCCTTGCATATTCTTCTCTGGCAACTTTACCTGAACTTGCGTCTGATATTTTCGGATCAATGCTTTCAAGAGAAAGCCTTATCGTTTTAAATCCGCTCCCTTTCAGCATTTCCGCACATTCATCATCTATTTCGCGTACATGGAGTCCGTTAGGCGTGTGGAAGCGTATCCTTTCCCCGTATGCTTTTATTGATCCACGACAGAGCTGGTATAAATACTCTTTTTTGTCAATAAGAAGGGCGTCATCGTAAAACGCAATGTCCTCCGCTCCGAGGCCGACCTGATGATCGATCTCCCTTAGGACTTCGGGAACGGTCCTCCTTGTGTATTTGGGCCATAATATGCGGGAGGCGCAGTAACTGCACGAAAGGGGGCATCCAAAGGATGTCATCGTGATTCCGTAGGGAATTTTTTCATAGAGATCCATCGCGGGATAGTGGCTGTCGGGAATCCAGTGGCCGGTGACAAGGCGGTCTGCACCAAGTCCCTTTGCATGTTCGGGGCAGAGCTTCGCGTAGGTGCCTCCGAGAATTACCGGCACGTCCGGTAATTCTCTTTTAAGGATCGAAATGATCCATTTTACCCCGCCGTACCAGTACGTCATTGCTGAAGTGAGAAATACTGCATCCGGCCTTGGGATTTCAGCTAGTCTTTCCATTATCCTCTCTTCGGAGAGTCCGAACCGATGATACTTCCTTTTTATTCCCCTGTATGCGGGGGGTTTTTCGATTTCCATGCAGCCAATCTTTTCGCGCCCGAATGATTTTTTGCCTGCAGAGGCCTCATGAATGCAGTCCAACAGATAGACCTCATTGCCGTTCATCTTCATCCTTTTCAGCAGATAGAGAAGTCCGGCAGGCTTAGACCACAGATCAAAGAAGGCAAAATCTTCAACAGGAGGATTGATGCCGAGTATCCTCTGTCTTTTCATTGAAAAAAGTTCTTCGAATTTTATTTCAGTTGTAATAGTTCTCAAAACCTTTCTTACAGAAAAAATATCAGGTGTTATCTTAAATTAATAGAAAACAGAAAAGGCCTTAACCTTAACAAGGAAGCGGATCATTTATTTATCACGGAGAGCAGCATATTATGCTGATCTGCATTGAATTTCTGGAGGTTGTCCATATCAGGCAGATAGGGCATCCCTGTAAAAGTGTCTCCATAAAGGCCTGTCTTTTCAGCCTGTTTTTCAATCGACTTCTTTACCCCGTTACTTAACTCCTGGAGGTCTGCGACTGAGAATGCGAGGCTGTGATCGCCTGATGCTCTCATAGCCCCCACCCAGTAGCCGTCGCCCATAGTAGTAAGATCACTGTAGTTTTCAGGTCCAGGCGATGCTGGAGGAATAGCTTTGTAAGTGCTGGATCCTTTATCGTAATACCAAATCGGCCAGCTTCCGTTGTCCGACCAGTAGAGCAGCGCTGCGGCTTTCATGTTCCTGAGGTCCGATATGATTCTTGCAGCCTTTGCCGAATCAGTCGCAGATCCCGCTGACAGGAGCATCATGCCGGCAAGTATCCCTACAATGATGATAACTATAAGAAGTTCCACGAGAGTAAATGCTTTCTTTTTTGCTGATCGTTTCGATATTGATTCTGACATTCCTGACATTCCCCCAGTACCAAATCACATCCTAAAGATATTATATGTCGCTTGTTATCAAGTCAACCCGGACTTCACCCTTCGGTTCGAGAGGTTTTTCAGAAAATATTTAAACAAGTGGTCCGACCGCCAAGGCTGTTAAATTTTAGTTTTTTAAATATACAATAATTGTAGGAATTATTGCCTCTGTGACTGACCTGACAATGTTATATAGTATTTCCCGTTTGGTATGTACCAGCGCTGATCCTGGCCTGAACCGGCAAAACTGAAAATGCCTCAAAACAACCGGCTTATAACTAAATAATCAGACTATTTCGACTATGTTTTTGCCCTTGTCTTTTTCTTTACGGCATGTTATAAGGTATACTGGGTGGTCCAGGAAAGGAGTTTTTTCACATGATCGAAACTCAAGTCTCACGGGGAACCCGTATATATGAGAAGGTAGTAGAAAAATTAAAAGAATCCATTTCAAGAGGTGACATCCTGCCGGGCGATCCTCTTCCATCTGAAAGGCAGCTTATGGATGACTTCGGTGTCAGCCGTAGTTCCTTAAGGGAGGCCTTCAGGGTCATGGAACTTCTCGGTCTGATCGAATCAGTTCCGGGGAAGGGTCGTTTTGTGCGCCATCCCAAATCTCCCGCAGATGATGAAAAGAATATCCGTCTCGAAGATTCTGCAGTGCTTGAGCTGATGGAGGCGCGCCGCATACTTGACCCTGCGATAGCGGCAGAGAGTGCCATGAGGGCGACATCTTCAGATCTTACAAGGATGCTGAGGGTCCTGACATCGACAGAAAAGAGACTCGGAGACCCTAACCTGCGCGCCCAGGCAGATTTCGACTTTCATCTGGCGCTTGCTGAAGCCACGCACAATTTTGTTTTCGTCAACATAACCAGGATGAATTTTGATCTGATAATGGCCACTCACGATAAGATCTACAATCTCCTTGAGGACAAGGACGCTTTTCTGCTTGAGCATCGCTCAATGTACGAAGCGATCCTTGACCATAATGTTGAGCTGGCACGTGAGACGGCGGCAAGCCACATCGACAGGATATACAAAACACTTCACAGGGGTATAGCGGCCCAGTAACTCCGGGCCGTACTATATAGAGAAAAGAACCATTAAGAAATAAGGACAAATACAAGAAAAACAGGAGGAATCAACATGGAGAAAAGAATCAGAGAGCTGTTCCCTGAAATCGAGTGGATCAAGGATAAGGGTATGCAGGACAAGGTCGTAGCTTCTTATGTCGACGCACTTAAGACAGGCGGCTGGGAACCCGATGACATGGATAAGATCCCATTCACCCTTCTTATCCCCAACTGTCCCTTTACATATCTGGATCACGTCAAAGGTGTGACCCGTATCGCAAAGAAATCAATGGACGAGTTCAATGCCATCTATCCCGTAAAGGATCCTAAGTTCATGATGGACAATGATCTTCTTGTAGCCGGAGCCCTTCTCCACGACGTAGGCAAGCTTGTCGAGTACGAGAAGAACGCAGCAGGCGAAACAGTAAAGTCAACAATGGGCAAGAATCTCCGCCATCCCTTCTCAGGCACCGTTATTGCGCTTCGCAACGGTTGCCCGGATGAGATCGGACACATAATAGCAAACCACGCACATGAGGGTGACGGTACACTACGCAGCCCCGAAGGCGTAATGGTAAACAAGGCCGACTTTATGAACTTTGAGAGCGTGAAGTCGTTCCTTGGAATGAAATAAGCAGCTTCAAAAAAACGGAGGGATAACCGACATGGGCAAGACAGCAATAGTCAAGATCATGGAGCGGGCAGCAGGTAAACCCGTAAAAGTTGGAGACCGCGTATGGTGCAAAATAGACTGGTCGACCGCGCGCGACTTCGGCGGAGCAAACTGCGTACTGCAGTTTGAGAAGGAAATGGGAGCTGATGCAAAAGTATGGGATCCGGATAAGATCGCATTCACCTTTGACCTCCAGGCACCTTCGCATTCCGAGAAGGTTTCCACAAACCAGAAGATAATCCGCGAATTCGCAAAGAAACAGGGAATCAAGCGCGTATTCGACATCAACAACGGCATTGGACAGCACGTAATGCTTGAAGCCGGAATGATCAAGCCCGGAGACGTGGTCCTCGGAACAGACAGCCATATGAACCTCCTTGGCGGCGTGGGCGCATTTGCGACAGGCGTAGGCAATTCAGATATCGCTGCTTCCTGGATCAACGGCACTAACTGGTTCCGCGTCCCTGAGACGATGAAGATCGAAGTGACAGGAAAATTCCAGAAGGGCGTTTGCATGAGAGACCTCCTCACCCATATCGTCGGAGACCTCGGTGCAGGCGGGATGGACTTCCTGGCAGTTGAGTTCGTTGGCGAGACCATCGAAAATTCGACCCTTGCAGACCGCATCACCCTCTGCTCAATGGTTACTGAGATGAGCGGAAAAGTTCCTATCATTATGCCTAACGGTGAAGTCCTGAAGTGGCTTGTAGACCGCGCAGGACCGGAAGTCGAGCAGAGAGTGAAAGAGCTCTCGGCAGATCCTGACGCAGAGTACTGCAAGGTCCTCAAGTACGACGTCACGAACCTCGAACCCCTCGCATCATGTCCGGATGCACCCGACAACGTCAAGCCGGTAAGGGAAGTTGCAGGGACAGCAGTAGATCAGGTCCACATAGGGTCATGCTCTAACGGCCGTTTTGAAGACATCAAGGCAGCCTATGATGTTCTCATGGCCGGCGGCGGCAAGGTAAGTCCGAAGGTACGTACGATAATCACCCCCAGCACGACAGAAGTACAGCTTGCATGTGTAAAGGCCGGAATGATAGAGAAATTCCTCGAGGCGGGCATAGTTTTCACCAACCCGACCTGCGCCCTCTGCACAGCTGAGCACTACGGAGCACTTCCCAGCGGAGATGTAGGATGCTCGACCACGAACCGCAACTTCATAGGCAAGGTGGGCAAGGGAAGCCACACTTACCTTATGAGCCCGATGTCTGCAATGGCAACCGCAGTCAAAGGCGTCATCACAGATCCCAGGGACATTCTGGGCTAGGGGAGGAAGATTGACATGAGCGAAATTCTCAAGGGCAGAGCGTGGGTATTCGGTGACGACGTCGATACTGACCTCATCTACCACAACAAATATCTTGCCGAGACAGACCCAAAGAACATGCCGCAGTATGCGTTCGAATACTTTCCCGGCAAAGAGCATTTTGCCAAGGAAGTCAAACCGGGAGATTTCGTTGTCGCCGGTAAGAACTTTGGCTGCGGATCGAGCCGTGAACATGCCGTATACTGCATCGAATACGCAGGGGTACCGGTAGTTCTCGCGGAGACATGCTCCCGCATCTACTACCGCAACGCGATCAACAATGGCTATCCCGTCCTCTTTATAAAGGGCATTTCAGAAGCCATCAAAGAGGGGAAGATCAAGGACGGCGACCAGCTTGAAGTAGAGCTTTCGACAGGCACCATCAAAGATGTCACGAGCGGATACGAATTCCACGGCGACGCTGTCAGCGATCTTGAAAACGATATAATGCAGGCCGGCGGCCTTATGGAATACCTCAAGGCCCAGGCAGCTGCGAAGAAGTAAGCAGACAAAGAGTAAAGCGGCCGTTCAGCATAAAAAAATAAAATAGCGGCCGCTTCACTCTTAAGATAAGCACAGCGCATACAGATCATAAACTTTTAATATATTCAGACAGGGAGCGTGAAAGTAAGATGGGCAAGACATTTGCCGAAAAGGCACTTGGCAGAGCGGCGGGCTATGATGTCGTAGCCAACCAGGTCGTAACAGTCGAGCCTGACTGGTGCATGAGCCACGACAACGGGGCTCCGATCGCAAGAACATTCAAGAAAATTGGCGTTAAAAACGTATGGAAGCCAGAGCGCATAGTATTCATCCTTGACCACGCGGTCCCGGCACCCTCCAGCGATCACGCGGTGAACCACAAGGAAGTCCGTGAGTTCTCGGCAGAACAGGGCATCAAGCATTTCTACGATGTCACCAGCGACGGCGGAGTCTGCCACCAGAAGATGTGCGAGGAAGGTTTTGCCCTCCCCGGACTTATCATGGTGGGAAGCGACAGCCATACCTGTACATACGGAGCATACGGTGCATTCTCGACCGGTATAGGTCGTTCCGAGATGGCAGCAGCATGGGCGACAGGCAAGATATGGTTCAAAGTTCCCGAAAGCATGAAAGTAGTAGTAACAGGCAAATTTAATCCCGGCGTATCCGCAAAGGACTTTATCCTTAAGTTCATCGGAGACGTAAAAGCTGACGGAGCTGACTACATGAGCGTGGAGTTCCACGGCGACGGGATCGATAACATGAGTATCGCCGAGAGGATGACCCTCTGCAACATGGGCATTGAGTTCGGAGCAAAGAACGCAGTTTGCAGACCCGACCAGAAAGTCCTCGACGCAATAAAGGACAACGCTAAGTGTGATCGCTGGGAGCCCCTTTGGGCAGACGAAGACGCGGTATACGCGGCTGAGTACCACTATGACCTCGGCGACATAGAACCCGGCGTGGCAAAACCGCATAAAGTCGACAACTACGCCCCGATCGGCGAAGTCAAGGGCACAAAGATCCATGAGGCATTCCTTGGAAGCTGCACGAACGGACGCATCGAAGACCTGCGTGCCGCGGCTGCCATCCTCAAGGGCAAGAAAGTCGCAGTCCGTACAATAGTCATCCCAGCCTCCTGGATAGTCTACCGCCAGGCAATGAGAGAGGGACTCTTGGACGTTTTCCTTGATTCCGGATGCGTTATCTGCAACCCGGGATGCGGACCCTGCATGGGCAACCACGAAGGCATCCTTGCACCGGAAGAGGCTGCTATCAGCACAGCAAACCGTAACTTTAAGGGCCGCATGGGCGACAAGGACAGCTTTATCTACCTTGCAAGCCCGATGATGGTCGCAGCATCCGCCCTCAAGGGCGAGATCTCCGATCCGAGGGAGGCGCTTTAACATGTCTGTCAAAGGTAAAGTTTGGAAATACGGCGATGACGTAAACACGGACGTCATTTTCCCCGGCAAGTACACGTATACCATTAAGGAACGCGCTGACATGGCGAAGGTCGCTCTTGAAGACCTCGACATGGAGTTCAACAAGAACGCAAAGCCGGGCGACATCATCGTCGGCGGCAAAAACTGGGGATGTGGCTCAAGCCGTGAACAGGCCGTATCATGCATTAAAGAGCGCGGTATAGCAGTCATCATTGCGAAGAGCTTCGCCCGCATTTACTACCGCAACTGCTTCAACGAAGGTCTTCCAATAATCGTATGCCCCGAGGCAGTCGATGCCATCAGCATGGGTGACGAGATAGAGGTCGACTTCGAAAGCGGAGTGATCAAGGCAAACGGCAAAGAGTTCAAATTCCCGGCATATCCTGAATTTGTGCAGGGGCTGATAAAGGACGGCGGACTCATCCCACACGTCAAGAAGTCGCTGGGGCTCGCTTAAGATTTAACGATATTTTGTTATTGCAGGTTTTAGGCTGTCCGGTCCGGATCAGAGGCAGCATCTCGATTTAATGCCGGGATGGACCGGATGGTTATCAAATAAAAAGTAAAAATTAGAGGAGGAAACAATATGTCAGGCAATGTTCTCAAAGTTAAGGAACAGAAGGATCGCTACAATGTATGTTACATGGCCGGAGATGACTCTGGTTTCGACATGATGGAGGGCGCACTTCTGGTCCTCGAATCCCTCAATCTGCCCATCGACTGGGTCCGTGCTGACCTTGGCTGGTGCATGTGGGAAAAATCAAACAAGAAATTCGGCGAAGGTGATCCCCGCTGCAACACAGTCCCGCCCGAAACAATCAAATCGATCCGCGAGACAGACGCAACACTCATGGCAGCGATCACATCAAAGGCCGGAGTAAAGGGATTCAAATCAGCCATCCTCCAGATGCGTCAGCTTTTCGACCTCTACATCAACATTCGCCCCGCCAAGAAACTCCCCGGGATCGGAACTCCTCTTGCAAAGGATCCCAAAATTGACATAGTAATGTTCCGTGAAAACACAGAAGACCTCTATGCAGCAGTAGAGTTCTACCCGCTTCCTGAAGCGATGTTCGACCTCCATAAAGGAATGGAGAGATTCAAGGGCCGCGAAGTAGCAGTATCATGGCGTGTATTCTCTAAGGACGGCTGCGAGCGTATTATCCGTGCTGCATTCGAATATGCCAAGGCGACTGGCCGCAAGACGGTACATTGCTGCAACAAGGCAAACGTCATCCGTGAAACTGACGGAATGATGAAGAGAATATTCCTTGAGATAGCAAAAGAATACGAGCAGTACGGCATCAAGGGTACCGAAGAAAACGCTGATGCTACAGCAATGTGGTTCATCAAAAGCCCGCAGGATTACAGCGTTGTTGTTGCCAGCAACGTCTTTGGAGATATCCTTTCTGACGAAGCTTCGCAGCTTACCGGCGGTCTGGGCTTTGCACCGAGCGGAAACATAGGCAAAGATGCAGCTCTCTTTGAACCCAGCAGCGGTTCAGTTCCTAAGTATGCACACCAGTACAGGGTAAACCCGAGCGCAATGATACTGACTGCGAAGATGATGCTTGAATACCTTGGCCTTGATGAGTCTGCAGCAAAGATCGAGAAGGCTCTCGGTGAAGTTCTCGTTGAAGACAAGCCCGGAACGCTTACATATGACATCCTCCGTGACTTCCGCGGCGATCCTGACTGGGAAAAGAACGCAGCCAGCACCATCGACATGGCGGCAGCAATCGCCGGCAAGATCGACCCTGAATTCAAGGGTGCGAAGCTTGAAGCGGCGAAAGCCAAAGTCAACAAGATGTGCGCATGGGATGAAGCAAGCCTCGTAGGGTTCAACGACTAAGCCCTAAATTAAATATCAGCTTTGCAGTTTCAATTAAGCGGCAAAACTGAAAGATCAAAAAACTAAACAAATAAACGGTCTGCCTTCCCAGCTCTCAGTTGAGACGGGCAGGCAGACCGTTTCTCCATGAGATGAACAGGGAGGTAAAATACCATGAACACAGCTCAGGCCGGAACACTGGAATCAATGGACTGCCTTGTTACGGTATCAGAAGCACCCCAGGGCACCGGTGTGAAAATTCAGATAGCCGGAAGCAGCGCTGCAAGGTTTAAATCGGCAATGGAAAAGAAGACGGCTGAAGTGATCGCTTCGATGGATGTAAAAGATATTGAAATTTCCATCCAGGACAACGGAGCACTGGATATCGTTCTTGGAGCAAGAGTCGAAGCAGCCGTTAAAAGGCTTATGGGAGGTGAGAGATAATGCGCCGGACAATGCTCTATCTTCCCGGAAACAACCCAAATATGCTTACTCGCGGATATCTCTTTGGTTCCGACGGTCTTGTTCTAGACCTCGAAGATGCGGTTGCAATGGCCGAAAAGGACACTGCACGGATACTTGTCCGGCATTTCCTGAAACAGGGCGAGTTCGGCAGCTGTGAAGTAACAGTCCGCATAAACGGAGTCGATACGGAATATTGGAAAGATGACCTTGCAGCAGTAGTTCCTTTCCCGGCACTCCAGGGAATAAGAGCTCCAAAGGTCGATGATGCAGCAACAGTTAAGATAATAGACGAAGAGCTCTCAATAATAGAAGACAAAAACGGGATCCCTGTAGGACGGACCAAGATATTCTGTCTTCTTGAGACAGCAAAGGGGATCTGGAATGCATTTGACATAGCCTCAGCATCTCCCCGCGTAGCAGCTATAATCCCAGGCGGAGAAGACCTTACGGCAGACCTCAAGACGAGCCGTTCAAAAGAAGGCACGGAGCTTGATTGGGCTCGCCGCATGCTTGTATTTGCGGCCAGAGCGGCAGGGGTCGACCCGATCGACACCGTATTCCCGAGAGTTACCGATGACGCAGGACTCCGCAAGGAGACGGAATTCATAAAACAGCTTGGTTTTGAAGGCAAAAGCGTCATCCATCCAAACCAGATACCGATCATACATGATGTTTTCAACCCGACAGAACAGGAAATAGAGAAGGCCCTTAAGATAGTCGCAGCGGCGAAAGAAGCCGCGGAACGCGGACAGGGTGCGGTATCTGTCGACGGAAGAATGGTCGATATCCCGGTCGTTAAGAGAGCGGAATATACGCTCCTCAAGGCCGGACTTTTGGAGGTGAAGTAAGATGGCAAAGAACGCACTAGGCCGTGAGATACCCGAATTCATAGAAGGATACGGCAAAAC
>JAAYHA010000135.1 GCA_012727545.1 Synergistaceae bacterium
ACAAGCGCACTTGGCTGGCAGTGCTGGGAGTCCAAAAGGCAAAAAGAGGGCATCCTGACAAATAATGACCTCATAAAGTATGCCGGCGAAGTCCTCAGTAAGAGTCCTGATTACGGCAATAAATTCAAACACATACTGGTCGACGAATTCCAGGATACGGACGGTCTGCAGGACAACCTGCTGAAAGGGATCTGGAAAGAGGATGTCAACACACTTTTTATCGTGGGCGATGTAAAGCAGTCAATTTACCGTTTTCGTCACGCCAATCTGAAAATATTCCGGGAATACATAGACAAAGCCAGGCATCCTGACGGAAAGTCCTTCAAATACATAACTCTAGACAAAAGCTTTAGGACAAGGGACAAGCTTGTAGAAAAGATCAACTCGGTATTTGGTTCGGTGTGGGCTGAAGGAATTGAAAAAGGTTCATCTATGGAATACGAACCTTTAAGTTCTCCCTCATCCGAGGAATGGTGGACAGAGAGAAATGCCAACCCCATCTCCCCGGAGTTTGAGGTGCTGATCTCGAGGCAGAAGAGAAGCTTCAATGAGGAAAAGAAAAAGTACGACGAAGAAGAGAAAATCTATGGAATGAGGGTCAGACTTTACAGGGAGCTGGCGTCAAGGATCAAAGATATACACGCATCAGGAAAACTTATATGGGACAAAAAGATAGATGATGGAGACAAGTTCAGGCCAGTAAAGTGGAGTGATTTTGCCCTGCTTGTGCCAAAAAGGACCTTTTATGAGGCTATTGAAGATGCTTTCGAGTCAGAGGAGATACCATACGTGCTCTGCACACGGAGAGACTACTTCACGAGAGGAGAGATAGCGGACCTGGTGAATTTGATCTCGCTTCTTGCTGACCCGAGAGATCCTTCTTATCTTGCCGGATGGGTGGCCTCTCCGCTTAGCGGGATGCGACCCGGACTCGCAGAACAACTTCTTGCAAGGACAAAGTCCGGCAAGGAAAGCGGAAATCTTCTTTTACTTAGTGATATCATAAGTAAGGAACATCCTGAGCTCATCTCATATCTGGAAGAGATGAGAAAAAAAGCTGAACTTAAGGGAGTTTCTTCTGTCATCAGGGAACTGCTCTGTTCTCCGGAATTTCTGACCTCGTACGGACCGGAGCAGAGGAGACGGGTAAGAGCCAATATCTCATACATGGCAGAGATAGCTGCTGAGTACGAATTTTCACAGGGCAGGTCGCTTGCCGGATGTGCAGAATATATGCGTTTTTCTGTCAAAGAGTCAAAGCAGCAGGAGGAACCCGAAATAACGGATGAAGATCACGATGCGGTAAATGTCCTAACGATACATTCTGCGAAAGGGCTTGAATACCCTGTCGTTGCCCTGGGCGGAGTTGAGGATCGGCCCAAGGGGCCGCCATCCGTAGACACATCTGTCAGATATGGCGTGACAGCAAAACATATGCCGGATTTCCTTAAGGGCTCCGACAAAAAAGAAGATCTGACTGTCTCCGGCATGTGGCACGAAGAAAGGGAGACCAAGGCACTTCTGGAAGAGGAAGAGCGCTTCTGGTATGTGGCATCTACAAGGGCAAGGGACAAACTGATCATTTGCGGTCTTACAAAAACTGACAGCAGCAGCGGTGAGGAATTGCCTCCGGTTGAGGAGAGCTTTCTTGGTATGCTCAGCAGTTCACGAGAAGCAGGGGATAAATGGACGTTATGCTCAGAAGAGGAGATCGCCCCTTCTTATAAGAATAAGAAAAGAGCGTGCAGCGGATCAACAGAGTCAGCCAATATGCTTTATCCCAAAATAGTCTCTCCGGCAAAGCTTGCCAGACTGTCAGCCTCCGCCTACGCGATGCTTTCATGGTGCCCGACAGCGTACAGGATCGCTTACAGGCAGGGCAGGACTATGCAGTGGACATTGCGTGGCGGGGAGGGGACAGGCGGCTCAGAGTTCGGAAGCCTTGCTCACTGGGTGCTCTCAAAATGGGATTTTTCTAAAGAAAGCTTGTCAGAGTTGCTTCCCTGCGATAATAATGATGAAAGTAAATACGAAAAGGTCCTGATAAAGGTCCCATACGAACTACGAGAAGAATTCAGATCGGTTTTTTCAAGAAAGCAGATAAGAGAGATCCTCTCTGATTACGCAATGAGTGAAGAGGGTAAAATGCTCTCAGCCCTTTCATCTCAAAAAGGGGAGAACAAACTGTGGAGGGAGACCCCTTTCAGGGTTTTCGACGAAGGTCTGCTGATGGTGGGGGCTACAGACATTTTTTGGGAAGAAGCCGACCGCATATGCCTCAGGGACTGGAAAACCACCACTGAAGAGATCGCTCCCGGCGAATACTATGAGGAACAGCTCAAGTTCTATGCCTATGCAATGTACATTTTCAGGAAAGAGAAAGGGCTTCAAAATAAAATGATCGAGATAGGGATAAATTACCTCAGAAGTTCTTCTGAAAAAAAGAAGATCATTGAAATGTCTGAGGATGCGCTTCAAAACACAGGAGAGAGAGTGCATGAAGCGGCTGTTTCAGCACTTATGGATATTTTTGATGCAAGATATGAACATTGTACAAGATGTCCGTGGGGTGATATTTGTTCAAAAAAACATGTTTAGCAATACTATAAACTGTTAAAATAGACACGGCGATTTAATTTATAACGAAATTAATGGCCTAGTATTTAATTTATTCTAATGTGTGAAAATTGACGCAATTAATTGCAGAGGTTAAAATCACTTGGTATTTGTCTTATCGTACGGCCCATGAATTATGAGGGGAGGTGAGTTTGTTGACAGAGAATTTGGCACAGGAAATACGTGAACAAGAGTCTCTGGCAAAGGCAATAATTGCTGAAGCAAAGGCTGAGGCGGCAAAGATCATCGCATCTTCACAGGCAGATGCGGAACAGTCAATAAAGGATACCCGGCAGCAATGCCACAGGCAATGGCGCGAATCTGTCGCAAATGCTGAAAAAGAGGCAGAATTGAAAGCCAGGGAGATACTGGAAAAAGGCCAGAAGGATGCTAAGGATTACTATGAAAATAAGAAGGATTCCGCAGCAGAAGTGGCTGATTGGCTGGTGAAAGAGGTGATGACGACTTATGGCTCTTGCTGAGATGAGTAAGGCGCGGATAGCTGTCCATAGATCTGTTGCAGATGAGCTTGTGGGAAAATTGCAGGCACTTGGCTGTTGCGAGTTTACAGGAGAAGCCGGCGGTGCGATAGAGAGCGCGGCAATGCTACAGCTTCGAGCCAGACAGCGTAAGACAGATGAGCT
The DNA here is from genome assembly GCA_012727545.1 of Synergistaceae bacterium. Classification (GTDB taxonomy): domain Bacteria; phylum Synergistota; class Synergistia; order Synergistales; family Synergistaceae; genus Caenicola. The sequence continues at coordinate 3,261 of JAAYHA010000135.1, forward strand.
TCTCAGCGATGTAAGATTTACGGTGCGCCTTCTTGAACCACTTGAAGTTAACAAGGGCAGTTCGATCGCCAGGATGTTGGGCGACATTCCTACAATTGGATTTTCTGAGCTTGCGGCAAAAGCAGACGAAGACAAGTTCAGGGCTTTCGTTGCGGAACTCAGAGAAAAAGAAAGAAAAGCAACAGAGACGAGAGC
>JAAYHA010000015.1 GCA_012727545.1 Synergistaceae bacterium
ATAAAGGCCAGTCCGCCCTCTTTGTGATAGGGGTCTTCGACCGGACGGATGACGTTGTCGTTTACGACCTTTGCCTTTTTGAGGTTTTCTTTTACCCTATTTCCTGTGACAGTTATCAGTTCTCCGTTTATCAGACCTTTTTCAAGAAGTCTTGCCATAAGTCCCTCGACTCCCCCTGCCTGCCAGAGGTCTTCTATATGATGTTGGCCTCCGGGACTCATTGAACAGAGATGAGGGACCCTTGCCCCTATCTCGTTAAAGAGTTCAAGCGGGAGCTTCAGTCCTGCCGCCCATGCTATAGCAGGAAGGTGGAGAGAAGTGTTTGTGGATCCCCCGAGAGCAAGGTCGACAGCAAGCGCGTTTTCAAAAGCTTCCATCGTGAGGATATCCCTTGGTCTGATGTTCTTTTCAACGAGGGTCATTATGGCTCGTCCCGCATCCTTGGCCAGCCTGACACGGCCTGCATGTACGGCCGGTATCGTACCGTTTCCGGTAAGCCCGAGTCCGAGAGCCTCCATCATGCAGTTCATGGTGTTTGCAGTGAACATCCCGGAGCATGATCCGCATCCGGGGCATGCGTTGTCTTCAACATCCCTTAGCTCTTCATCTGAAATTTTACCTGCAGCCTTCATCCCGACCCCTTCAAAAACACTGTTCAGGTCAAGGACTCTGCCCTTCATGGTGCCTGCCATCATAGGACCGCCTGAGATCACGACTGAAGGAAGGTTGAGTTTGCCTGCAGCCATTGCCATTCCGGGGACTATCTTGTCGCAGTTGGTTACGAGAACAAGACCGTCAAAAGCATGTCCGCGGGCCATGACTTCGATGGAGTCCATTATGAGCTCTCTGCTTGGGAGAGAAAACTTCATGCCCTCATGGTTCATTGCTATACCGTCGCAGACTCCAATAACAGGGAATTCTATAGGGAGTCCGCCGGCAGCGTATATCCCGGCCTTTACAGCCTCTGTTATAGTCTTCAGATGAACGTGTCCGGGGATTATGGCGTTGTAAGAGTTCGCAACGCCTATCCAGGGGCGCTCTATCTCCCAGTCCGTATATCCCGCTGCCTTGAGCAAGGAGCGGTGAGGGCTTCTCTGGTAACCTTTTTTTGCCTTGTCACTGTTCATTCTTAGATCCTTCCCCTCAGTTCAGTATCATCTTGTCTATGGATCCGCCCGGAGGGACCATCGGAAGTACGAGTGCCCCCTGCGGGATCCTGAAATCTACGAGGGCGGGTCCAGGAACGTTTAAAGCAGCCTCTATCGTCTTTCTTACCTCTTCCGGCCTGGTCGCAGAGAAACCGCTTACGCCCATACCCTCTGCAATTTTCACGAAGTCAGGATTACGGTTGTAGATAGTATTTGAGTAACGGTGTTCATAAAAGAGCTGCTGCCACTGACGAACCATGCCAAGGCATGAATTGTTGAGGATGAAGACCTTGACAGGTATATTGTACCGCGCACAGGTGTCCAGTTCCTGAATATTCATCATAAAACTACCGTCACCGGCTATGCAGCACACATGCTGGCCCGGGCAGGCAAGAGCGGCTCCAATTGCTGAAGGGAAGCCGAAGCCCATGGTTCCAAGACCTCCCGAAGTAACGAAGCGGCGCGGCTCTTCAACCTTGTAGTGGAGAGCTGCCCACATCTGGTGCTGTCCGACTTCGGTAGTCAGGACAGACTTTCCTCCAGTTATCTCCCTCAGTGTTTCTATGACCTGCCAGGGAGCTATTTCCCCTGCGTATTCGTTCCTTGGCAGTGGCTCCTTCTGCCGTATCATCTCAAGCTCTTCAAGCCAGTGTGAACGGTCAAAATATTTTTTCTTCATTGAACCTGTGATCGCATCTATGATCTTTCCGGCGTCACCTACAAGCCAGACTTCTGAACCAATAGCCTTGTCTATCTCTGCGGGGTCGAGATCGATATGGATTATTTTTGCCTCAGAAGCAAAGCTCGATCTCTTTCCTGTCGTCCTGTCGCTGAAACGGGATCCGATCGCCAGGATGACATCAGCTGTCATAAGCGCCCTGTTTGCAACAGGATGGCCATGCATCCCCGCCATCCCCAGCGAAAGCCCCAGGGGATGTGATTCCGGGAAAGCACCCTTTCCAAGGAGTGAGGTGACTACCGGTATCTCCAGCTTTTCGGCTAGTTCCGTGAGTTTTCCTGCCGCTCCTGAGCGTATCACGCCGCCGCCTGCAAAGATGACCGGTCTTTCCGCATGTTCAAGGAGAGAGACAGCGTCGTCAAGCTGAGAAAGGTCTGCTCCTCTCCCGGGGTCATACCCCAGGAAGCTTATCTTATCCGGGTACTCGAATTCTCCGAAACCTTTCTGTACGTCCGCGGGCACATCTATCAGGACAGGTCCCGGCCTACCAGTGGAGGCGATGTAAAATGCTTTTTTTATCGCAGTGGGTATCTGTTCAGGGGTCCTCACCTGCATGCTGTGCTTTACAAGTGGGATAGTAGCTCCCATGATGTCTGCCTCCTGAAAGGCGTCTGTTCCGATCACCGTGGTAGCGACCTGTCCGGTGATAGCAACCATGGGGACGGAGTCCAGGTTTGCAGTGGCGATACCGGTCACCAGGTTTGTTGCTCCGGGACCTGATGTTGCTATGCACACACCTGGCTTTCCGCTCACTCTCGCGTATCCGTCAGCGGCATGCGAAGCTGCCTGTTCATGGCGCATCAGCACGTGGTTGATCTTTGAGTCATATATTGCGTCATAAAGATGGATAACAGTTCCGCCGGGCAGTCCGAATATCGTGTCCACACCTTCTGCTTCAAGGGACTTGACCACCATTTGGGCTCCGTTCATTTTAGCCATTGGATATACCTCCTATAGTAAAAGCGACACCACCCGCGCCTCTGATAAGAGACAGGCGTCTCTCTTTGCTAAATATACTTTCTGATTCTTTCTCCGACCCGGTCAAAGGCGGCTGCTCCGCCGAATTCAAAGGGGAGTTCGTTTTCTGCTGCGTTTTCAAGGAAATCGGATACGGCGCAGTTTATTGCTTTAGAGGCTTCCTGCTCTCCAAGATGTTCCAGCATCAGGGCTCCTGAAAGTATCGCTGCAACAGGATTTGACCTGCCTGTGCCTGCAATGTCAGGAGCAGATCCATGTACCGGCTCAAACATCGAGAGGCCGTCTCCTATGTTTCCTCCCGCCGCCGTCCCGAGTCCTCCTGCAAGTCCCGCTTGCAGGTCGCTGATTATATCACCGAAAAGATTTGGACAGAGCAGCACTCCGTAAGCCGCAGGGTTTCTCACAAGATGGTAGCAGAGAGCGTCTACGTTCACCATCGCGTATTTGAGTCCGGGGTATTCCTCTGCCATTACCCTTTTTGCGTTTTCTTCGAAGAATCCGTAAAGGGCAGAGACTGCGTTGGATTTCGATACCACTGTCACGGTATCTTCTCCGCGCTTTTTTGCAAGCTCGCAGGCGTATCTCGTGATCCTTTCAACGCCCGGTCTGCTGTTGATGGCTGCCTGAGCAGCAAAGGGATAACCGGGGTCTGTTTTGAGGCTTACCATGCCCTTGAGTTCATATTTGCCCCTGCTGACATCAACCGGGAGTTCAAGCTCACCTGTTTCTGTAGTTCCACCTATGCACATGTAAAGGTCTTCAGTGTTTTCGCGGACCACAACAGAATCCATTTTTACTCCCTTGAGGTCGACGGGAGTGTGGACTTTCGGCAGCGAAAAGGCGGGACGCAGGTTGACATACTGATCAAAGCGAAAGCGGAAGGCAAGCAGGATGCCCTGTTCCAGGATGCCGGGCTTTACTCTCGGGTCGCCAATAGCGCCGAGGAGCATGGCATCGCATTTCGACATCTCTTCCATGGCATCTTCAGGCATGACCTCTCCTGTCGCCAGGTAGTGGCCTGCTCCGTAAGGGTATTTTTGCCACTCGAAAGAAAAGCCGAATTTTTCGCCTGATCTTTCAAGAATTTTTATAGTTTCTCCGATCACTTCAGGGCCTATTCCGTCGCCGGGTATGACCGCTATCTTATATTTTTTCATTTTTATTACCTTCCTTATTCAGAAAGTCTTGCCCTGACGTAGGGGACAAGCCCCCCAAGACCGATGAGGCTCTGCAGGAATTCAGGGAAAGGCTTGGCATGGTATGTCTCGCCCTTTGTGCGGTTTGTAATAGTCCCTTTCGTAAGGTCTATCTCAATGAGATCTCCCTTTGCAATTCGGTCTGTCTCAGTGCATTCAAGGATCGGGAGACCGATATTTATTGCGTTCCGGTAGAATATTCGGGCGAATGATTTTGCTATAACACAGGATGCACCGGATCCTTTTATTGCGATAGGGGCGTGTTCCCTGCTTGAGCCGCATCCAAAATTGTTGCCTGCGGTTATAACGTCGCCCTTTGATACTCCTTTTGCATAAGTCTCATCGATATCTTCCATGCAGTGGGCAGCCAGAGATCTTTCGTCGCTTGTAACAAGGTATCTCGCGGGGATTATTACGTCAGTGTCAACGTTGTCGCCATAAACCCAGGCTTTTCCTTTTAATGTCGTCTCCATCTCTTTGCCTCCTATGCCATTACTTCTTTTGGATGGCAGATGTGGCCCGCAACTGCGGATGCTGCTGCTACCATAGGGCCGGCAAGGACTACCTCGCTTTTTGGCGATCCCATCCTACCTACGAAGTTCCTGTTGCTTGTCGATATGCAGCGTTCGCCCGCGGCAAGGATACCAAGGTGGCCTCCGAGGCATGGACCGCAGCTTGGGGTCGATATCGCTGCTCCTGCGTCGAGGAATATGTCAAAAAGCCCTTCCTTCATCGCCTGACGGTAGATCTCGTAAGATGCCGGGATGACCATAAGCCTTGTCTTCTTGTGTACTTTCTTTCCCTTGAGGATCCTGGCAGCGCTTCTTAAGTCGCTGATCCTGCCGTTGGTGCAGGAGCCTATGAAGACCTGGTCGACAGGTGTTCCTGCCGCCTCAGATACAGGTTTTACATTTTCAGGCAGGTGCGGCATTGCCACCTGAGGTTCCATATCTGTCACATCTATCGTCAGTGAGCCGGCATAAACTGCATCCTTATCGGCGAAGATCGGCTCAAAATGCCTAGCAGCACGTTCGCGGGCGTATTGGAGGAGCTTCTCATCAGGGTTTATCAGACCTGTCTTCCCCCCTGCTTCAATGGCCATGTTTGAGAGGGTGAACCTGTCATCAAGCCCAAGCTTTTCAAGAGCCTCTCCGTGGAATTCTAGGGCCATGTAGCGGGCACCCTCGACCCCGATCCTTCCAATCAGAGCGAGTATCATGTCCTTGCCGCATATCCATTCAGAGGGAGTTCCTTCATAAGATACCTTCATGGTCTCCGGTACCCTGAGCCAGGTCTCACCCAAAGCCCAGGCGGCTGCCAGGTCGGTCGAACCGACTCCGGTCGCAAGGGCTCCCATGGCTCCGTGCGTACAGGTGTGGCTGTCAGCGCCCAGCACTATCTCGCCGGGTAGGACGAGTCCGTTTTCCGGAAGAAATGCGTGTTCAACACCTACCCTGCCGACCTCCCAGAAAAGCATGTCCTGTTCATATGCAAATTCACGGCATTCCTTGATCTGTTCGGCTGAAGCGATGTCCTTTGCCGGCGAGAAGTGGTCGGGCAAAATTGCGCAGCGCGCAGGGTCAAAGACCTTTTTAGCCCCCATTTTCCTGAATTCTTTTATTGCCGGAGGTCCGGTTATGTCATTCGTGAAAGCGAAATCTACACTGACACGGCATATGGAGCCCGCTTCAACCGGGTCCTTGGTATGCTTTGCGATTATCGCCTCAGCGAGAGTCATGGCCATTGAGCTTTATCTCCTTTGCGGCAGCCGCAGCGTAAAGTCTGTTTATAGCGTCAACGTACGCGCGAATGGATGATTCTATAACGTCGGTGCTTGTGCCGCGTCCCTGGGCCTGGATATCCTTATGGTGGAGAACTATCCTGGTCTCGCCCTGTGCGTCAGAACGTTCACTGGTAGCGCCGATCCTGAATCCCTTCAGCTGAGGGGCGAAGCCAAGGATCTTTTTGACGGCGTTGTACGAAGCGTCGACCGGCCCGTTGCCGACAGCCGCTTCAGTGTAGTCGTCATTGCCGGATGTAAGGGTAACGCTTGCAGTCGGTTTGCTTCCTGTTCCTACGTGGACTGCGTAGTCCTTGAGGATAAATCTTCTTTCAGGGACAAAAGAGAGCACCCTGTCAAGGATCAGCGCCTCGATGTCGCCGTCGCTTACGTCTTTTTTCTTATCACAGAGCTCCTTGAAGTAAGTGAACCCTGTCTCGATATCTTCTTTTGAAAGCTGGTATCCCATGCTTTCCAACCTGTCCCTGAACGCGTGGCGCCCGGAGTGTTTTCCGAGGAAGAGGTCCGAAGCAGGGGCACCTACAGTTTCAGGTGTCATGATCTCATACGTTGCCCTGTTGCAGAGCATTCCGTGCTGGTGTATACCAGCCTCATGTGCGAACGCGTTCAGTCCTACGATCGCCTTGTTCGGCTGGACCATAACTCCGGTAAGGTGAGCAACAAGCTTGCTTGTGCTGTACAGCTTTGTCGTATCTATTGCAGTTTTGGCCGGATACTGGTCCTCTCTTGTGTTGAGGGCCATAACTATCTCTTCCATAGATGCATTTCCGGCACGTTCCCCCAGGCCGTTGATAGTGCATTCGATCTGTCTGGCTCCTGCCCTTACAGCGGCAAGCGAGTTAGCTACGCCGAGCCCTAGATCGTTATGACAGTGTACGGACCAGACAATATTTTCCGGAGGATTGACTCCGCTGATGATCTCTTTGACAAAAGAGTAAAATTCATCAGGCTGGGCGTATCCCACTGTATCGGGAATATTGAGCGTTGTAGCCCCGCACTCTATCGCTGTTTTAAAGACTTCGATGAGGAACGGCACCTCAGAACGGCTTGCATCCTCTGCGGAAAATTCAACGTCGTCTATCAGAGATTTTGCAAGGCTGACGCCGTTGCGTACCTCTGCAAGGACACCCTCTTTGTCGAGCTTAAGCTTATACTCCATATGTATGGGGCTTGTTGCAATAAAGGTGTGTATGCGCGGCCGCTCTGCGTCCTTTACAGCTTCCGCTGCACTCCTTATATCCTCTGCCCTCGTCCTCGCAAGTCCCGCTATTACCGGGCCCTTTATCTCACGGGCGATTGCCTGTACGGATTCGAAGTCGCCGGGTGACGAAGCGGGGAATCCCGCCTCTATGACATCAACGCCAAGCCTGGCAAGCTGGCGGGCGATCTGCAGCTTTTCGCCCTTGTTAAGATTGATCCTTGCTGCCTGTTCTCCGTCTCTCAGCGTTGTGTCAAAAATTCGTACCTGATCTATCATGTCGTTCTCTCCTTTATTAAGGTAGTGGGATCGGCTGATATCGCCGTGAGAAGCGAGGAGCGGGCGGATGATGTTTTTCTCTTGCCATTGCCGTCATTCCGCCCGGTCGGGATATTCGCTCGCCGCTTCTGTTTGTTGTTAAAACTTGGGTATTTCTTTCTGATCCATCCAGGGCATCATTTTGCGGAGCTCTTTTCCTACCCCTTCACATTCAGCTTCCTGGGCAGCCTTTGCCCATTTCTTCATGCGCGGGCGGCCTGTCTGGTTCTCAAGTATCCAGTCACGTGCGAAAGTACCGTCCTGGATCTCTGTAAGCAGCTGCTTCATAGCCTTCTTTGACTCCTCGCCGATCACTCGCGGTCCGGCTATCATATCGCCGTACTTCGCGGTGTCGCTTACTGAATAGCGCATCCAGCTGAGACCGCCCTCGAAAACCATGTCAACGATCAGTTTGAGTTCGTTGATGCATTCGAAGTAAGCCATCTCAGGCTGGTAACCCGCCTCTACAAGGGTCTGGAAGCCTGCCTGCATTAGTTCGCTGACTCCGCCGCAGAGGACTGCCTGTTCTCCGAAGAGGTCCGTCTCAGTCTCTTCACGGAAGGTAGTCTCTATGATGCCTGCTCTTCCTCCTCCTACGCCTGACGCGTAAGCAAGTGCAAAGTCTTTAGCTTTGCCGGATGCGTCCTGATAGATCGCGATGAGGCAGGGTACACCCTTTCCTTCTTTATACATGTGGCGCACCATGTGTCCGGGTCCTTTGGGCGCTACCATGAATACATCGCGGTCGGGCTCAGGAACGATCTGTCCGAAATGAACTGCAAATCCGTGTGCGAAGGCAAGTTTTGCACCCTTTTTAAGGTTGGGGAGCACTTCGTTTTTGTATATGGATGCCTGCAGATGGTCAGGCATGAGGAACATCATTACGTCAGATCTCTTTGCAGCCTCTGAAACAGTGCAGACTTCAAAGCCGTCTTTCTCAGCAGTCGCCCTTGATTTGCTTCCCTCGTGTAGAGCTACGATGACATTTGCTCCGCTGTCGCGTAGATTCTGTGCGTGTGCGTGCCCCTGGCTTCCGTAACCGATTATCGTTATAGTCTTTCCATCAAGAAAACTAAGATCTGCGTCGCGGTCGTAATATACTTTTGCCATAACAAAAACACTCCTTCTGTCCTGCTGGACATTTAAAATTATTTATCTATTTATGCTTGGGTCTCTTTGAGGCCTCGTCATAACGATCATGGTAATTACTTGCTTACCACAAAACTTGCTTCAATCAACTCATCAGGGACAAAACCGGACCTTGAAAGGGCCACCTGCCCCGAACCTGCAGTCTCAATTATTCCGTAAGGCCTGAAAGCCTCCATGCATGCGTTCATCTTTCCCTTGTCCCCTGTAATTTCCAGTGTCACAGCCTCTGTCCCCAGGTCTACGACCCTGCAGCGGAACACCTCTGCCGTCTGGAGGACATGAGGACGTCTGTCAAGGGGAGCCCTGACCTTCACGAGGGCTAGCCAGCGCTCTACAAAGGGCCCTTCCTGCGTAAGGTTTGTGACCTCTATGACCTCAATGAGCTTAAGAAGCTGTTTCTTTATCTGGTCGTAAACACCCTCTTCACCCTCAATAACGACTGTAAATCTTGATGTTCCGGGAGTATCTGTCTGTCCGACGCTGAGACTCTCAATGTTGTAGCCCCTCCGATAGATCAATCCGGCTATTCTCATTAGAACCCCGGGGTTGTCTTCAGATAGGATGGTAAAAGTGTTTTTCATATCATGTCCTCCTGTATGCTGATGATAGAGACAAAAAAAAA
>JAAYHA010000003.1 GCA_012727545.1 Synergistaceae bacterium
GCCTCTCTGCAGGAGCAGGATTCATCGTCGCAATATGCGGCGCAATGATGACAATGCCCGGACTTCCGAAGGTCCCCGCGGCAGAAAAGATCGACGTAGACAGTGAAGGCCGCATAGTAGGCCTCTTCTAGATCCGGCATCACCAGCCGCCGTTTTTAAATAAAAAAGAGAGCTCGTCAACGTGATGCGCTCTCTTTTTTTGGCGGAGAGGCTGTGGCGAGGATCATGCCGCGGGAATCGATTGGTGATCGATTGCTATTGACTCCCCGATCGACTCCCGGCGGATGCTCTCTCCGGCTGCATTTAACAACTGCTTGCCCACGCTTGCCTATCGCTTGCCAACTGCTCGCCCAGATTTATTACAATTGCTTCACCACGGCTTCACGCGACCGCACTTGTCGCAGCTTCACGCCGGTGGTTTCCCGGCAGCTTCACAATTGTAAAGTCCTCTTGTATCATACCCACATCACCTTTATAATGTACAGGTTGTACAATACGGAGATATATTCTGCCTATGCCGGAACGACATGGCGGACCGAGCTTATAGGAGGTAACATCAATGGCAAATGATTATAAAGACACACTGTTTCTCCCGCAGACGGATTTTCCTATGCGGGCTAACCTTTCACAGAGGGAACCGGAGTATCTCAAATTCTGGTACGACATTGACCTCTACGAGGAACTGAAGAAAAAGAACAAGGACAAACCCTCATTCATTCTCCATGACGGGCCTCCTTACGCAAATGCGAGCATACACATCGGTACAGCGACCAACAAGATACTAAAGGACTTCATAGTCAAGTACAAATGGCTCCGCGGATACTTTGCGCCATACGTGCCGGGTTACGACACACACGGCCTTCCTATAGAACTTAAAGTCCTCAAGGAGATGGGGATCGACCGCGATAACATCAGCCCTGTAGAACTCCGTGAAAGATGCACGGAATATGCCAAAAAGTATGCCGGGGTCCAGACGGAGCAGTTCAAGCGCCTTGGTGTCATAGGCGACTGGGAGCACCCTTACATGACTCTTGTCCCGGCGTACGAGGCAACACAGCTTGAAGGATTTGCCAAGATGGTCGACAAAAACCTTGTATATAAGGGACGCAAGGCTATCCACTGGTGCATCGACTGCGAAACTGCCCTTGCGGCAGCAGAAATAGAATACTCAGACGAAGTATCGCCCTCGATATTCGTTGCATACACATACAAAGACGCTGCAAAAGTCTTTCCGCAGCTCGAGGGTAAAGATGTCGACATAATCATCTGGACGACTACACCGTGGACCCTTCCGGCTTCAATGGCCGTTGCTGTCCACCCAAGGTTCGATTATGGCTTCTACGAAGTCGGGGACAAGGTATACCTCATCGCACAGGGACTGAAGGACAAAGTTATAAAGGCTACGGGACTCGAACTGGGAGAGCCGATTATCTCCTGCAAGGGAGCGGATCTTGAGCTTTCCAAAGCCATGCATCCCTTCTACGACAAGGAAGTTGTCGTTGTACTTGCAGAATATGTTGACCTTGAGACAGGAACAGGCTGCGTACATACTGCTCCCGGCCATGGCAACGATGACTACGAGACCGGCGTCCGCTACGGAATTGAGATCTACAACCCCGTTGATGAGACTGGACACTATTACTCCGACACGCCGCTCTTCGGCGGAATGTCGCTCTCAGAAGCAGAGAAGAAGATATTTGAGATACTTACCGAGTCGGGAAAACTCCTTGGTAAAGAGAAACTTTCTCACTCTTATCCGCACTGCTGGCGCTGCAAAAAACCCGTAATATTCCGGGCGACCGAGCAGTGGTTCGTCTCAGTCGCGGACTTCAGGGACGATGCGCTTAAATCAATAGACGAAGTCAGATGGATACCTGAATGGGGCAAGGAACGCATCACCAACATGGTCAGGGACCGTTCGGATTGGTGCATAAGCAGACAGAGGATATGGGGAGTTCCTATTCCGGCCTTTTACTGTGAAGACTGCGGAGAAGTCATCCTTACAGGAGACAGGGTACTCAGGGTAGCCGACAAGGTCAGGGAACTCGGCAGCAACTGCTGGTGGAGCCTCAGCCCGGAAGAGCTGGTCGGCGATCTGGCCGTATGCCCCAAATGCGGCAGCAAACACCTCCGTAAGGACGAGGACATCATGGATGTCTGGTTTGATTCAGGTTCCAGCCACTCTGCAGTTCTCGACAACTGGGAAGACCTCCGTTGGCCGGCAGACATATATCTTGAAGGAAGCGACCAGCACCGCGGATGGTTCCAGAC
>JAAYHA010000136.1 GCA_012727545.1 Synergistaceae bacterium
ATAAGGTACATGAGCTTCAACCTGGAGCAGATGATCACTTACGGGTTCAAGAGTATGTCCAGCACAATTCTTAATAATCTGGATTATGGTCTGCAGACGCGATAGAGGGGCAGCTTGCCCATGTGCCGGGTAACGGTGATGTAAGGGCTGTCTATAATTACGCACAGTTTCTCCCGGAAAGAATAAGAATGATGCAGTGGAATTCGGATTATTTGGATGAGTTGAGGCAATCTCGAGTTTCGTTTTAATTTTATCAATTCTGTTAGATAGACAGAATCTTTTATGCCGAGATTTGGGGGCTGTCGGTATATGTTCAACTTTCAAGATAGTATTCGGGAGGACATTTCATAGAGGCTTATAGCTCAGGCCCTTATCTTAAATGTTTGCTAGAGGCGTAAGAGAAGGATGGAGACTCTGAAGTAATCAGGCAAACGGTGACTATTAGCCTGATTGGCAAACTTATTCAAATCATTCAGTTTTGCATTGCAATAATTAACGTTCTTATTTTTCGTTTGAGGCTCAATCAGTCAAAAAATCTGTTAGAAGAATAGGATAAATTAGGAAATAATTGCTTATTACTTAGATAGATATTTTTTGTTTGTGGAAATTATATTTAGCGTGGTTTGATCAAAATCTGCATCATCCGTTATTAGGATATAATTATTTTTTTTGCATAACGTTGAGATGTAGGAATCATTAGTGTCAAGATTTAGTAATTTAGAATCACTAAGGATGTTATTAGTATCTGTCTTGTCCGATATGTCAGGAACTATTGTTGATATAGTTAGAATCTTTTGGATATCGTTAAGAACACTCGATAATATTTTATTATAATCGGAGGATGCGTCATTGCGGTATTGTTTAAAGGTATATGTTGCTTGAGATATTCCTGATTTTTTTATGTAAGCGCTGTAGTATTGCCGAAGTCTAGTGTTAATGTATTCTGAAATTAAAATTGGTGAAATTACAATTTGGCATTCTTTTGTAATTAAAATATTTGAAAGGGCAGAGGCAAAGGCGCTTGATTTTACTGGATTGGATGCAGAGGATGATGGTGAGTCAATGTACACCCAAACATTTGCGTCAAAATAATAGACAGTCTTAGGAGAAAACGAGACCATCCCACAAATTGTGTAAACCTCCTGAAAGGTGCAAAATAGAGAGCACTGATCAGGAGGTTTTATTATGGCGAGAAGAAATCGTGATCCGGAACGTGAAGCAAAGCGGGAAAAGATGAGCAACCTGCTCCATAGAGCTCAAAGTGAGCTCTATGGAGGATATCCATGACCTGTTTAAGGAAATGATAGGTACCTTCCTTGAGAATGGTCTTGAAGGTGAACTTGACGAAGAACTTGGTTATACAAAATACGATTACAAAAACAAGGTTACAGACAACAGCCGGAACGGAACAAGCCCCAAGAAAGTACGATCAAGCTACGGAGAGATAGACCTAAACGTTCCCCGTGACCGCAAAGGAGAATTTGAACCTGAACTTGTAAAGAAACAGCAGACAAGCATATCAGGAGACATAGAAGAAAAGATCCTCTCCATGTACGCCAAGGGAATGACCACCTCTGACATTGAAACCCATATTCGTGACATATACGGTCTCTCTGTCTCAGACAGCACCATAAGCAGGATAACGGACAAGATACTGCCGTTGGTGAAAGAATGGCAGAGCAGGCCTCTTGAGAGCGTCTATGCGGTAGTCTTCATGGATGCCATCCACTTCCATGTCCGCAGCGAAGGCCAGATCATAAAGAAGGCAGTTTACATAGCAATAGGGATAAACATGGAAGGAACCAGAGAAGTGCTTGGAATGTGGATCGGAGAGAACGAGAGCGCTAAATTTTGGCTTTCCGTACTGAACGGGCTGAAAAACAGAGGACTGGAAGACATCCTTATAGCCTGTGTGGACGGTCTCAGCGGATTCCCTGGGGCAATAGAGGCGGCATATCCAAAGACTGAAATACAGCAGTGTATAATCCACCAGATACGCAATTCAACCAAGTATGTCTCTTATAAGGATATAAAGGTCCTTATGTCGGATCTGAAAGAGGTATACGCCGCAGTAGATGAGCAGACGGCTTTGGACAGCCTTGAAAGATTTGCGGACAAATGGGACGGGAAATATCCCAAAATATCCAAGTCATGGCAAGAACACTGGGCTAACCTGAGTACCTATTTCAAGTATCCCCTTGAGGTAAGGACCCTCATCTACACGACCAATACCATTGAAGGATTCAACCGTCAGCTTAGAAA
>JAAYHA010000137.1 GCA_012727545.1 Synergistaceae bacterium
AGTCACAACCCCATGTCAGCTGTATCAGTCTGTAATCCTGAAGAGAGCGCGCATTTGAATAGGAACCTGAACCCGTCATCCTTATTTCTTCAACAAGATCGGGAGAAAGTCCTTCTGTCAACTGGTGCCTAGGAAGCATTTCAAATATCGTTCCTTTGTCGATGCGCTCCTCTACCATTCTGTAAATGTCGATCTTGTCTGAGTCTCTGACAAGACATGACCACTTATAAGCACCAAGCTTAATGTCTGTTGGCACTAATTTTTTGTTGTGGAACATAACAGCAGAGATGACATTTTCTCTGAAATTATCGGGGATGCCATCCCAGTTGAATTCTTTCGAGAGTATTTCTGCTCCCAGGTCTCCATGGTCGACACTGATACTGTCGAAAAAGGTACCGTATTTACTGTATTGAGGAAACCTGCCCACGTCATGCAGAAGACCTGCAGTATGTGCCATCCAGTTGTCTCCATTCTCATTCCATCCCATTGAATCAGCTATTTCGGAGCATATTTCAGAAACCCTTTTGCTGTGTTTTAGCTTGAGGTCAAGCATAGGGTGGAGTATACCTTCTGTCTTATAACTATCTGTGAAAACTTTGAACCATTCATTTGTCCTATCGGTAGAAAACACTGGCTTCGCCCCCCACGTTCTGAGAGAATATTATATCACCATAAATTGAAACGCTTTTTATAACGATTGTCCTAAATCCACTCTATTGGTACTTATCTTTTGCTTGTAAAATAGGAGTTGTTACGAAAGATCGTTTTTTGGAGGATGATGTTTCTGTGAATTGGTTTTTAGGGTTGTCAGCGCCGGTCCAGGCGCTTTTGGCAGGATGCTTTACGTGGGGCCTGACAGCTTTGGGCGCTTCGGGAGTCTTTCTTGCAAAGAGGCCTGATCAGAAAGTTCTTGATGTGATGCTGGGATTTGCCGGAGGGGTAATGATCGCAGCGAGCTTCTGGTCTCTGCTTGCCCCGGCAATATCGATATCGGAAGAGCTCGGTTATCCGGGGTGGTTGCCGCCTTTTATAGGCTTTCTCCTGGGAGGTATTTCAATGCGGCTTCTTGACATGCTCATGCCTCATCTGCATCCAGGAATGGCAGAGACAGACCCGGACGGACCTCCTTCAAAAATGAGGAGGACGACACTGCTTGTCCTCGCTATAACCATCCACAACATACCGGAAGGCATGGCTGTTGGAGTCGCATTCGGAGCAATAGGACTGATGCCCGAGGCAACAATGGCCGGAGCGATAGCCTTGGCTTTAGGTATAGGGCTTCAGAACTTTCCCGAAGGGCTTGCTGTTTCGATGCCTCTTCGCCGTGAGGGACTGAGCAGACAAAAGGCTTTTTTGTATGGTCAGCTTTCTGCGGTGGTCGAACCAGTTTTTGCCCTTCTGGGGGCGGTATTGGTTCAGGTAGCTCGGCCGATCCTTCCATATGCTCTTGCTTATGCAGCAGGCGCGATGATATTTGTTGTTGTTGAAGAGGTAGTACCCGAATCGCAATCGAGCGGGAACGGGGATCTGGCTACAATGGGGGTCTTATTCGGCTTTGCAGTCATGATGGTCCTCGATGTCGCACTGGGATAGCAAAAATGTAAAAACAAGAATGACAGGCTCCCTTTCTCCTGACTTTCAGGAATGTCGGGAGAGTCCCCTGTGCTATACTTTCCCGATGACATAAAAGACAAAAGTGACTAATTCCCTTTTTATAAGTGACAATTATAATATGTGACTTTATAGCAGCTTTGGCTTCTGGAGGAATAATTAATGGAAAATAAGATCGCCTTGATAGCGGGAGATGGAAATCTGCCTGTCGTGATAGCCAGCAGGCTTACTGATATGGGAACACCTCCGGTCGTTTACTCTGTCAGGGAGAAAGTCGGCGAGATATCAAAATATTCACTTGAAGTGGTAAACATTGCAAAACCTGACATAGGATTCACTATTAAGGACATGAAAAGCCGTGGTGTTAATAAAATTATTATGGCTGGCCTTATATCCAAGACTCTCGCGTTCAAGCCTTCGCTTTTTGATCTTACGACCCAGAGATTTCTTGCAAGTCTTATCTTCAGGGACGATCATTCCCTCCTGGGCGCCCTCGTGGATTTTCTTGAAAAATCGGGATTTGAGGTGATGAGCTACAGGGAGATCATACCTGACCTGCTTGCCAGATCCGGGAATATAGCAGGCAGAAGACCTACTTCAGATGAGACGGCTGATGCGGAATATGGCGTCTCGATATGTAAGACCCTTCTCCCACTCTCATTTGGACAGACAGTCGTCATCAACAAACGTTCGGTAGTTGCCGTGGAAGCAATGGAAGGAACGGACGCAACCCTTCTGAGGGCGGGCTCTCTCTGTACAGGAGGTACTGTTGTTAAAATGATGAGGCTTGATCAGGATCATCGATATGACATCCCTACAGTTGGACCCAACACACTAAGAAACATGGCACAGGCTAAGCTGACATGTCTCGTACTTCATGCAGGCTGGACTCTTATAATGGAACCCGAAGAGTTCCGTACCGTTGCTGAAAAAGAAAAAATTGCAGTAATAGGAATAGAACAGTGTCGATCTTCCTGAGCTCGGGAGAAGCATCCGGAGACCATTATGCCGCTTCTGTCGCAAAAGCGCTTCGTAAGCTGGGCTATGAAGGTGACATATGGGGCATGGGAGGCAAAGAGCCAAGGGAAGCAGGCGTGAGGGTCGAATGGCCGGGTGAGGAGCTCCAGCTTCTTGGAATTGCAGAGGTGCTTTCTTCTGTACCTTCATTATTCAGGCTGCTTAATGAGATGGCAGACCGAATAATGCAAAAAGAGCCCCATAGCGTTGTGATAGCCGATAGTCCTGATTTTAACATCCGCCTTGTAGAGAAGATCAGAGCTAAAGGATACAAGGGCAGAGTATTCTACATTTCACCGCCGACTGTATGGGCTTGGAGAAGCAGCCGGGTAAAAAAAATTGCAGCCGTTGTTGATGAATGTTTTCCCCTCTTCAGGTTTGAACATGAATTCCTTTTGAAAAACGGATGCAGCAGTTATTGGACAGGACATCCCATGACAGAGGAGTTTTCGAATAAAGAGGCGATCGCGGCAAATTTGCCGGAGAGCCTGAGGCACGATAAAAAACTGGTGGCTTTTCTTCCGGGAAGCAGGGGGGTTGAGATAAAAAACCTCCTCCCGCTTATGGAAAAAGTTGCATCGGAGTTAAAGGAAAAGGGTTGGCATCCTGTCTTTTCGATAGCCCCCGGACTTAATGAAAAGAAAAGAATGATGATGAAAGAGCAGCTTGAAAATAATAATTTCGACATTTACACAGGGCAGGGCAGGGACCTCCTTGCCGTTTCATGCTGCTCGGTGGCCGCAAGCGGGACAGTAGCTGTTGAAGCAATGATGCTTTGCAACTACATGGTGGTGGCATACAGGCTCAGTCCGTTCTCTGCTTTTATGGCTAAATGCCTTGTCAAAACCAAATATTACACTATCCCAAATATACTTCTGGACATGGAACTCTTCCCGGAACTGATGCAGGAGGAAGCCACAGAGGAAAATATTCTAAGGGAAGCTTTCAAATGGCTGAATGGTGATGAAGAAACAAAAAAATGCATATCCCAAAAAATGGAGCTTGCAAGGGGCATGCTTGGCGAGACAGGAGTCTACGAGTCGTGGGCGGTAAGGATAATGGGGGAAGCCTGATATGTTCTCTTTAAAAGACAAAAAAGCATGGTCCTCGTATATTCGTCTTCTAAGCTACTGCAAGCCCTACAAGATCAGGCTTGCAGCTGCTCTTGCCTGTATGATCCTTTCGTCTGTCTTTGGGATCATCCCGCCCTGGCTTATAAAAAACATTGTTGATGATGTCCTGATAAATAAAGAAGCTTCAACGCTAAACCTGCTTGCGATAGGGATAATAACCCTGTACATCCTGAAAGCACTCTTTGGATATGGGCATATGTATCTGATGACGTGGGTAGGGCAGAAGGTCGTCATAGATATCAGGCTGGAGCTGTACGACCACACACAGAGACTTTCGTTGGCAAAACTTTACAGCAAGCGTTCGGGGGAGTTTCTTTCAAGGATCACTAACGATGTTGCTGTTCTGCAGAACATACTTGCTTCGGTCGTGGTGGATTTCGTAGTGCAGGGGTGTACTTTTATCGGGATCATATGCTTCCTCCTTTTTATCAACTGGAAGCTTACCCTGATCACATTCATAGTAACTCCTCTGGCTGTTCTTGTTATTGACAAAGCTTCCTCCAAGCTTCGTGAAGTTGGAGGAACGATACAGGAAAAACTGGCAATGGTAGCTGCTATAGCACAGGAAGCGCTCTCATCCATAAGGATAGTAAGGGCTTTTGTCACTGAAGATAAAGAGTATGCAAGGTTCGAATATGAAAGCAACAAACATTTCAAGGCTGTAATGAAGGGGACTCAGGTCAGGGGTCTTCTCGAAGGAACGGTCGAAGTTATACTTATTTCCGCCCTTGCCTTTATTTTGTGGTTTGGGGGAAGGGACGTAATCAACGGAAAGCTGACGGCCGGAGCTCTTCTTGCTTTTCTTACGTACATTGGCCTGCTTGTACAGCCTATAAGGGTACTCAGCAGAGTGATCAGCACGATACAACAGGGAGTTGCCTCAGCCGACAGGGTTTTCGAAATACTCGACGAAAAGAACGAAGTGCCACTTCCGGAAAACCCATTGACCCTGACTCCAATGAGTGGACAAATTTCATTCAAAGATGTCTGGTTTGCTTATAACGACAAAGCCTGGGTGCTGAAAGGCCTTGATTTTGAGATCGAAAGAGGACAGAAAGTAGCGGTTGTCGGATCTACAGGTGCAGGAAAATCCACGCTGGCCGATCTTGTTATGAGATTTTATGATCCTCAGAAGGGTACAGTTCTGATCGACGGGACGGACATAAAGCAGCTTGAGCTGAAAAGCTACCGGAGACAGATAGGAGTTGTCCCTCAGGATCCTGTGCTTATGAAAGGTACACTTGCATACAATATTGGGTATGGGTATGAAGGAGTTACAGATGAAGACCTTGTAAGGGCTGCCGAAACTGCCGGCATACTCAGTTTCATAAGGACCCTTCCCGATGGATTTGATACTGCTGTAGGGGAAAGGGGAGTTACCCTGAGCGGCGGCCAAAGGCAGCGCATAGCGATCGCCAGGGCTGTAGTAAGAGATCCCCGCATCCTGATAATGGATGAGGCGACATCTTCACTTGACGCACTGGTAGAGCAGCAGGTACAGGACGCCATGAGAAAGGCAATGCTGGGAAGGACCTCGATAATAATTGCCCACAGGCTTTCTACTATACGTGATGCCGACAGGATAGCAGTCCTTTCAGGAGGAAAACTTGTCGAACAGGGTACCCATGATGAGCTTATTTCAATAAAAGGCCATTATTTCAAACTTTTCCTTGCAAGCAACGGATCACACGGCGAAGAAAATGTCAAAACTACTGCGCAGTTATCTTAGATACGCAAGAGGGGAAAGAAAGATATCCCCCTGGGTCCTCTTTTATCCTCTTCAGTTTATTACACGTGCATGGATGAAATTAAGGATCAACCTATACGCAAGGGGACTGCTAGGTGTAACGGAGCCCCCTCTTCCTGTTGTGAGCATTGGCAACAACAGTCTGGGAGGCACAAATAAGACACCTATGACGGAACTTGTTGTCAGGCAGTTTCAGGAGGCCGGGATAGAGGCCGGGCTTGTGAGCAGGGGATACAGGACAAAAGAGCATGGGCCGATATGGATAGGACAGGATGAGGAGAGCACGCACAGGGACACGGCAGGCGACGAACCGCTGATGCTGGCCAAAAGGCTTCCCGGAGTAAAAATCGTTGTATCCAGAGACAGAGTTCAGGGAGTCACTCTCCTTGCATCTTTGGGAGCCAAAGTCGCTGTGACGGATGACACGTTCCAACACAGAAGGATGGCGCGTGATGTCGACATCGTCCTTGTTGATGCGACATGTCCATTTGGGAATGGCAATGTTATTCCTGCAGGTTCAATGAGGGAACCGAAATCGGCCTTCAGCAGGGCAGACATCCTTGTCATAACCAAATCAAACCAGGCTGATCCGGCACAGCTTGCTTCAACAAAGACAGAGCTTGAAAAACTTCTGGACCCGAGCAAGATATTTACAGCAGAGATAAAAATGGAATCATGGATAGAGATACTCCGGGGAGCCGAACGCAGCCTTCCTCACGGATCAAGCCCGCGTGGGAAATACATAGCCTTTTCCGCAATAGGCAGTCCTGCAGGTTTTTATAAATTCCTTGAACAGATAAATATATCGGTCTCTGACCACCGCACATTCAGGGACCACCATATCTTTACAGAAAACGACATAAACGGTCTGGTCGAACTTGCGAAGAACAGGGGTGTTGACGGGTTTATCTGCACAGAAAAGGATCTTGTCAACCTGCCTGAGGGATTGGATCTTTATATTCCCATATATATTCCCCGCATAGTTGTAACTCTTGATGACGACCTTGGATTCAGAAAAAAAATATTGGAGAAGCTAAAGCCCAATTTGATGATAGCATCTAATGGATATGGCGAAGATGCGATAGGCGTTGTACTTGCAAAGAAGATGAAGAAGCGTTTCACTGCAGCAGAGGTATCTGCCTTTGCATTTGTCGGTTCCGGAACGCATTACAGGAACGAGGGTTTCAGGGTCCTCTCCCCGTCAATTGAAATGCCAAGCGGAGGAGTAATTAAATACAGTTTCCTTGAGTTCATAAAGGACCTGAGACACGGACTTGGAAGCTCGATCACTTCACAGATGAGCGCTCTCTCATCCCTCTACAGCAGATACAGGACTCCGGTTTGTGTCGGTGATGTTTACCTGATAGCAAGCATGCTCTGGGGGCAGGGAATGAAACCTGTGCTTGTAGCCACTGCAAAATCTGTACACCTGAGCGGACACCTCTCTGTTGAACAATTTTTGCTTAAACATCGAAGCAGGTTTGTTTGGACAAGGGACTCGGAAACAGCAGAGGAACTAAGGTCAGGAGGAGTAAATGCGGAATTTTGCGGTAATCCTGTAATGGATCTGATAGATAAGGAAAAGTCCGGAATAAATGTGTGGGATGGAACTGACGACCACAGGATCCTTCTTTTACCGGGAAGCCGCCCCAGGACTTACGAAGATGTGACACTGATCCTGGATTCTGCAAAGGAACTCTCAAAAAGAAAGAACTGTAGCTTTGCCATGGTCCCGGCGCCTATGATCGATGTAAACAAACTGGTTGAAAACATTGACGGCTGGGTTCTGACTCCCGGCAGCGACATGCTGGAGTCAGAGGGAATAAAAGTAAGGATATACAGGGGAGAAGTGGCAGACGCGGCATTGGGGGCCGATCTGCTGATAGGCCTTGGCGGAACAGCCAACCAGCTCTGTGCTGGTCTGGGGGTGCCCGTTGTCTCCATACTTGAAAAAGGCAAACTGATACAAAAAAAGCTTCTGAAAGAGGCGGAGATACTTGTAAAGGCTGAACCACAGGAGCTTGCAAAAGCCGCCGAACGAATTCTCAGCGACCCTGAACTGAAGAAAAGCATGAAAGAGGCAGGCATAAGGAATTTGGGAGGTTTTGGTGCGCTTGATCATGTGGTTGAGTATTGCGCATCCGCACTTGGATGGGATAATAGATGTGCTGTATATGAAAAGTACCGTTCTTTTATAGAGAAAAAGAGCGGCAATGGATCGCCCTATAAAAAGGAGATGCTGCCGGGTGAATAAAGGATCGTCACAGTTAATAACCAAAGTCAGGGTCCGCGACATTACTGTCGGTGGAGACAGGCTGGCTGTAGCAGCAGGGCCCTGTGTGCTTGAAAGTTATGAAGGCGCTTATGCCATCGCCGAAGAGATGAAAAAACTCTGCGGTGAATTTGGTTTTGGCTACATATTCAAGGCCTCTTTCGACAAGGCAAACAGGACTTCTATCGCAAGTTACAGGGGACCCGGAATTGAAGAGGGGCTTGAGTGGCTTAAAGAGATAAGGAAAAAACTTGATGTGCCAGTGGTTACTGATATGCACGAACCATGGCAGGCTGAAAAACTCGCTGAGGCAGTTGACCTGATTCAGATCCCCGCATTTCTGTGCCGTCAGACAGATCTTCTGGTAGCTGCAAGCAGGACAGGAAAACCCCTGAACATAAAAAAGGCGCAGTTTATGGCCCCTGAAGATATGCGGTCGGTGGTCAGCAAGTGTCGTGAAGCGGGCAACGAGCAGATAATTCTTTGTGAGAGAGGGACAGCTTTCGGATACCATGAACTCTCAGTCGATTATCGCTCATTCCCTGTGATGAGGAGCCTTGGATTTCCGGTGATGTTCGATGCGACTCACAGCGTTCAGAAGCCTGGAGGTCAGGGTGACAGAAGCGGAGGAGACAGATCCTTTGTCTTGTCGCTGATCCGTGCGGCGGTCGCCGTTGGAATAGATGCCCTATTTATGGAAGTACATCCGGATCCAGATTCTGCGATGTGCGACGGACCGAATATGGTACCTCTGCACTCCATGAGGGAGGTTCTGAGGCAAACTTCTGAAATAGACAGAATAGTAAAGGAGAAGATAGGTTTTGCTTCTCTTGATTGGACAGGTGAGTGGTAATGAATCTTCCTTACGAGCGTGAAGAAAAGAAATTTTCTGATGAAGAAATGCTTTCAGCAGGCAGGAATATTCTTCAGAAGGAAGCGGATGCACTGATATCAGCAGCATCAAGGGTAAACAATGAACTTGTTGCGGCATCCCATCTTTTGAGCAGGTGTAAAGGAAGGGTCGTAGTATCGGGGCTTGGCAAATCCGGTCATGTCGGACGAAAGACGGCGGCCACTTTTGCATCCCTGGGAGTCCCGGCGTTTTTCCTTCACGCAACTGAGGGAGCTCATGGAGACCTTGGGATGGTTTGCCGCGATGATCTTGGATATTTCCTGAGCAACAGTGGGGAGACAAGGGAGCTTATTGACATAATCCCCTATTTTAAAAGATTGGGAGCACCGATAATTGCGGTAACGGGGAATGTAAATTCCACACTGGCCAGGGAGTCTGATGTGGTGCTGAACTGTCATGTGGAATGCGAAGCTGATCCGTTGGGACTTGCCCCGACAAGCAGCACCACCCTGCAGATGGCTTTGGGAGATGCCGTTGCAGGAATGGCTACTCTTCTTCTAGGATTGGGAAAAGAGGATTTTGCTCTCTTCCATCCCGGAGGCTCGCTCGGCAGGAAACTTCTGCTGAGGGTAAGGGATCTCATGGGAACAGGAGACAAGCTCCCGGTCACAAAAGAATCATCGCTTGTAAGGGAAGCTCTCTTTGAAATAACCAGCAAAGGTTATGGAGCAACTGCCGTTGTAAATGACCTGGGCAAACTTGTCGGAGTATTTACTGACGGAGACCTCAGGCGCTTTATCGAAAGAGAAGGCGTCCAGGGGCTTGATATGCCCGTGCACATGGGCATGACGCGAACTCCGAGGGTGATTTCACCGGACAGGCTCGCAGTTGAGGCAGTCCGTATAGTTGAAGAGTGGGAAGTCTCTGCACTTATAGCAGTGGAAGACGACAAGCCGGTCGGGATGGTCCATATCCATGAGATACTCAAGGCGGGGGTGGCCTAGCTGTCCCTGCTCAGAGCACTTTACCAGCCTCTTATAGATTTAATTTTCCTTTTGTCCTGGCCAAAACTCAAGAATAAATACAGTGAAGGCTATGACGAGAGAAGGGGCATCCAGTCTCAGGAATTGATCGAAAAACTGCAGGGAAGAAGGCCCTTTTGGGTCCATGGCGTCTCAGTGGGGGAGGTCCAGGCTTTGATCCCTGTGATCAGGGCTGCCAGGGCTTCGGGTTACAGCGGTCCTACAGTGATCTCCACAACGACAGAAACAGGTAAAGACATGGCCATCCGCCTGGGAGAGGGTCTTTTTGACCATCATATATATTATCCATGGGACAAAAAAGAATTTGTAAAAAGGGCTATACTAAGCTTGGATCCTTGGGCATTTGCGACAGCAGAGACTGAGCTGTGGCCCAACATGCTCTGGGAGTTAAAAGATGCTTCTATCCCGGCTTTCCTTGTTAATGGAAGAATATCAGACAGGACCTGGAACCGCCTTGAAGGAACTGTGCGAAAGAAAATCGGGGCAACTTTTTATGATCTCTTTACGGAAATTTTCCTAAGGGAGAAGAGAGATCTTGAGAGGCTCAGATCCATAGGAGTTTCTGCCGAAAAATTGAATGTTCTGGGAGATACCAAGACAGATGCGCTCCTGTCAAGAAAGGATCCAGCTGCCCGTGACCGCTGGACACAAAAATTTGGTTCCTGCTGGGATAAAATATTTATTGCCGGAAGCACCCACCCCGGCGAAGAAGAGAGAGTCATAAGGGCTTTTGAAATACTTAGGAAAAGATACCCTGCGACAAAATTAATATTGGCGCCGAGACATCCGGAACGCGCAGATGAGGTCCTTGCTATTGCACGGCAAAAGTTCAGCGCAGGCTTGCTTTCATCTGACCGGTTCGATCAGGATATAACGGTGGTCGACAAAATTGGCGTTCTTTTTGAGTTGTACGGGACTGCTGTCTCGGCATTTGTGGGAGGCAGTTTTGCAGATAAAGGCGGTCAGAATATTTTAGAGCCTGTTTCATGGGGGATCCCGGTCCAATACGGTCCCCATATGGAGGATTTTGCAGAAGCATCTGATGAGTTTATTGGGCTTGGCATAGCAACACAGGTTAAAGATGCTGAAGGCCTTGGTGATGCATGGATAAGAATGATGCAGGCATCGGGCTATGACAACGGCGAAAAATTCAGAAAGATCAGTGCCGGATATTTTGAACGCTGTTCCGGATCCTCATTAAAAACATGGGAACGGATATATCAATATCATTGATCATATTTTTACGTTTTTCGTCAAATATCCGATCTGAAAAGAGTACATTAGAAAACCATCTGCTGAGAGCGGGGAGGGGTATAAATGGAAATTAAGAGGGATCTGTTAAATGATTTTTACAACGGGCTGGATGAACGTTCCCGTGAAGCACTTGATTCCGCTGTTTCAAAGGTAGTCGAAACGAAGAAAAGGGGCGGCAAGGTAGCGGTAGTGACAGGAAGCGGACCCAATCTGCACGAAGGCGTAACGACACTGATCGCCGAATTGATGGAAAAGGGTGTAGTTGACGGAGTAACGACAAGTTCAGCTGTCATCAACCATGAAATGAGCGGATCACTGGACAGGGTGAAAATGTGCGACGCATCCCGGTTCGGACTTGACAGGACAAAAATGCCAAGAGGAAATGTATTCGAGTTCACCGAACTTGCTGAAGAGGATATTGACCTTATCAGCAAAGAGATGATCATTGACAGGGACTTGTTGGAAAAAGGAAAGGCCTCGGAGGGCAGAATGGTCATTAAAGCTGCCGGGAATATGGCCTACCCGATGGGACTGAGGACTGAAAAAATTGCAGAGGAGATACTTTCTCTCTCAAGACAGTCGGGGCTTCCTTTTGAAACTATAGCGGGATGGGGCTGTGACAGCAGGACTATGCTTGGAATGGGAGCGGAAAAGGGCCTTCCCGTTCTTGTGACCATACCGCAGATGGTAGGCGGGGGGCATGTCGGACTTGCAGTAGGGGACAGCATCCCCGTGGCAGAACGTTCAAGGCGCATAGCCGATATGTTGGGCGCGGCAGATGTCATCATCGAATCAGCGGTAGCTCTTACCCAGGAGATCCATGACGGTCCGTTCGAAACATATACGGGACACGGGATATGGTCATGGTGGCAAGGCCAGCCCGTGTTCAGCCTCGAAGGCAAAACTCTGATCAGGTTTGATCTGGATGAAAACCTGAGGCTTGCCCAGGACCTCCAGAAAAATAGCTCAATGATACAGGAAGCTATCGATAAAGGCCTTCCAAAGACCAAAATATCAAAAATACCCTTCAGAATGGAAATGTCCGCATTTGCACGCCATGAAGGCAGTATCCCGGTTATCGGTGATATTGGCATGATATGGCCTGTCTTTGCCCTCAGGATAGCTGATGAGCTTGGAATAGAGCTTGACTTCATAAGTTATAAACAGGAGACAGAAGAGGGCAGAGAAATGCGAGAATGGATCGTGAAGAACGTTAAGTTCCTCAACAGGGAAAAGATGCTGAAAAAGTTCAGAGAATGGAATGTGAATAAATGAATTTACCAAGGATACTTGGTGTGATACCTTCAAGGTTCGCATCTACAAGACTGGCCGGCAAACCGCTTCTTGATATCTGCGGAAAACCGATGGTAGAACACGTATACAGAAGAGCGTTGGCTTCCGGTGTTTTCTTCAGGGTAGTGATAGCCACAGATGATGAAAGGATATACAATGCTGCAGAAAAATTCGGCGGGGATGTCCTTATTACAAGAGCCGACCATCCCGATGGTTCCAGCAGGGTCGCAGAGGTCGCCAGATCCATTGATACAGACTACGTGATAAATATCCAGGGAGACGAGCCCATGCTTGATCCCAGGATGCTGAGGGAGCTTGCAGAGGGTATTGTTTCAGACCCAGGGGCTGATTCTGCGACTGTATGTGTACCCATTACCAGCGAAAAAGACTTCAACAACCCCAATATTGTCAAAGTGGTAACCGACCAGAGGGGCAGAGCGCTCTATTTCAGCAGATCGCCTATTCCATTCAGACGCAACGTTACAGAGTGTCCCGTATGGGAGCATCTTGGCATATATGCCTTCACCAAGGAATTCCTCCTGAAATTCGTTGAACTCCCGCCAACTCCGCTGATGAAAGAAGAATCACTGGAGCAGCTTAGGATATTGGAGCATGGCTATACCATGACAGTAATTGCGACAAAATATCCTTCCCTCGGTCCAAACGTAAACACGGAGGAAGATTTGCAGATAGTAAGAAAGATACTCGCAGAAGAAAAGGACAAGAACAGGCAGCAATGAACGAAGAGAAAAGCATCAGGGTCATCGTAATTTTAAGTGACGGAATAAGGGGACACCTTAACCAGAGCCGCGGTGTGGCCCTGTGGCTGTCAATGATGACCGGTGCCGAGATACTTGAAGCGGAGGTCCCATTGCTGAGCGGAGCTGCCAGGACGAGAGCCAAGGCAGCCTCAAGGAAGCTTGTGCACGGAAACAGAAGGGACGCAAGGGACTGGCTTGCCATGGCTGACGGAGACGCTGTTGTCAGAAGGGTTGGTCAGTGGTTCGCAGAGAGGGATATCCATGAAGGAACAAGAGAAGTACTGATCATTTCTGCAGGAAGTACACCGGCCCCCTATAACCTTGCTCTTGGTTACATATGGAGGTGTGCCTGCGCAACTGTTATGACACCCAATATCGTAGGAACTGACCCTTTTGATTTTGCAATAGTGCCTGAACATGATTATCCCGACAGAAAACCGAATGTTCTTGTCACGCTTGGCTCTCCCAATTCGATCATGAAGGATGAGCTTAAAAAACAGGGAGAAGCGTTATTAAAGGAATATCCGGCTAATTCTTCCAAGATATGGTCGATCCTTATTGGCGGGGATGACGGAAACTACTCGGTATCTCCCTCATGGATCAAAAAAAGGATCGGACACATAATGAAGATCGCTGAACAGGAAGACGCCGACCTCTATATAACCACTTCCAGAAGGACTCCTCCAGGATCTGTTGAGACACTTAAATATATTGCTTCCCATTCTTCTGCTGTGAGATACCTTCTGATTGCTTCTGAAAGCGATTTCAACCCTATCCCTGCAA
>JAAYHA010000138.1 GCA_012727545.1 Synergistaceae bacterium
CATGCGATGTTACGAACCGAGGCGTATATTAATACGTTGAGGTGAAGGAGCATCGCTTGTTGCTAAGTCAGTGCTGCTATAAATCCCAATTGCTAGCGGCATATATGCCGGCTTTCGATGTAGAATCGCTTTTCATCGGCATGCCCTATCGAGAAGGTCTTTCTGGGCAGTACTCCGCCTGCGGCTATACCTGGGAACAGACTGCTTTTGTCTATCGACTTGAGCAGGATACCTGTCGCTTTTTTCTTTTTTACGAGGTCCATTACATGGTTCTCGCCGTGTATGTAATCAAGCTTTTCCGGGTCGTTCTTCGTAAGTTCATCTAGGAAGCGCTGGAGGACATCGACAGGAAGCCTTCCGTTTAGTCCATCAAGAGCAAAACCTACTTTATTTTCACTGGGATCAACGAAGGTTATTTCATCACCCTCGCGTCCGGTCAGCCCGTTGTCTTCGATATATTTATTGAAATGTTTAAGAATCGTCGCACAGTCATAGTCGTCGATGACACGGTGGATGGGCTCAAAGTTAAGTGAATCGTCATGAAGGTTGATGACCTCCACCATGGAGAATCTGGCGGGGTGGTCGGCCCTTTCTTCTTCGCTCACGTTTTCTTTTATCTTCTCCCAGCATGTCTTTGCCGTTGCAAGTGAATGGTTGCCGTCGCCGGCCGCCAGGAAAAAGTTGTTGCTCTCTGCCTGCATCTGGGAAATAAGCTTAGTCAACAACTCTGCCCTCTCCCCTTCGACCGCGTAGCCCCTTACGTTGCCGCCGTCAAGCATGAGGTCAAAGTCGTAGAGTTTTCTCAGGTTTTCTTTTTTAGCCGCCAGGGGTTCGATAAGCTGCCTCTCTGGATCATCGATCAGGAGCATGACATGGGGGCATTCGAGTACGGCGTTCTCCCTTATCCTTACCCTCGGGGGGATCCTGGAGAGGACTGTTCCCTCTGTTGCCCTTATAAGTTTTTCCGAACCCGGGGTGAAGTCATATTCTTCAAGGTCTATGATTCCGATGAGCCCCGTCCTTGTTCCGTGACCGACCTGGCGTTCGACGAGGATATAGCCGTTGGATACGGCTTGGATCACGATTCCGTTTTTAAGATATTCCTTCATTGAGGCGCAAATGATATCGATCCTGCCTTCTTCTTTTCCGAGGTAGACTTCGGGGAAAACAAGGTTAAGCGCTGATTCGGATGAACCCACAGTTTCTCTGACCCTCTCCCAGTATTCAGGCTGGCTCGTGTACTGGTCACAGGCGATAACGGCCCACTTTCCCATTTCTATTTTTTCATTCGGCAGCAGTATGTCCGCAGGCATAAAACATGGCTTCATATGAATTTCCCCTTTGTTGTGTTGTTAACGTTGTGCTGTTTATCGGCTGTCATGTAAATTTTAGAGTATAGGTGGATATTATACTATTACGATGGTGAAACTGCGACAAGAACATGTCGCGTGAAACAATGGTGGAGCAGTTGTGAAACGGTTGTAAGTGCAGGCAAGCAATGAGCAGTTGGCAAGCGGTTGGAAGAGGCTGTGTCGAGAACCATGCCACAAAATCGGGGTCGCTGATCGGTCGGGAATCTATTGCAAATCAGTTTTTAAGAACGGTGAACCTGCTCCTTCTTCGTCATCCCGCTATGACCCTCCACGTCATCCCAGTATGCACCTGAGCCGGCTTTACAACACAATTATTATTTAATTTCCCTTCTTTTCTCAATTACTTCCGGCAATTCCTTAATTTTTTCGGCTTCCATTAACACTTGAAGCTGATATAGTGCGATTTTGTATAGAGTATCAAAACGATCAGCCTTATCCATTCCTTCTTTTAGCAGCTCAGCATTGTGGGTTTCCAAGTTTGATAATACC
>JAAYHA010000139.1 GCA_012727545.1 Synergistaceae bacterium
AACGATACATCTCCCCCATGTGTCTGAAGTGCCGGAGACACCTTGGTATTGATCGCATCCATTATCTTTTCCTGTACTGTCATTGATGATTCCTCCTGTGGTTTTTGGTCTATTTCAAGCGTCTGGTGCGCTTAAAAACTTATTGAGATAAAAAGACCTGCAAGCAATTGTATGGTACAGCGGTGATATTCATCCCGCGGAAATCTGTCGCAAATCAATTGGTAATCAATTGCGAATCGGTCGTTAGGACCCAAGACCCACATACGGGAACCCCGTTATAACTTCGGCAGGGTCGGGGGTCTCTCAGCCCCGTCATCCCGGTATGCCTTCGTCGGGAGAGCACCGTTTTCCGTCAGGAAAACCTTTTTAATTGACCTTACTGCTCGAACCATTTCGAATGCGCTTTGAGATGCCGGGATCCATGCTTTTGACTTTGTCTTAAATATCTAAGTAGAGATAGACCCAAACCTGTGGATCCCGGCTCAACCCCATACCGGGATGACGTATAGGGGTGGTCGGTTTCTAAGGTTCTACTATCGCTTGCCTATTGCTTGCCAATCGCTTGCCTATTGCCCGCCTGCCTCTTCGCCTTTTCCCAGAATCCGTCCAGTTCTTCCAGGGAAAATTCGCTCCAGGGCTTTCCTGACTCCAGGACCTCTTTTTCAACAAGCCTGAAACGATCTGTAAACTTAACACAGGCTTTGTGCAAAGTGATTTCGGGGTCTGCCTTCAAATGCCTTGATAAATTTGCAACGGCGAAAAGAAGGTCTCCAAGCTCTTCTTCTATGTATTCTTTTCCGGCATTGCTGTTAATGTTCTCCTTTAGTTCGGAGAGCTCTTCGTCTACCTTCGCCAAGACGGGGGTGGGGTCTCCTTTGGGCCAGTCAAAGCCAACTTTTCCGGCTCTTTCCTGTATCCTGTATGCTCTTAACAGACCGGGAATACCCCTCGGTACCCCTGCAAGAAGAGAGGAGTCCTCTTTCTTTTTTTGCCTCTCTCCTACCTTGATCTGCTCCCAGTTCCTTAAAACATCTTCTGAATCGTTGACCTCAGTATCCCCAAATACATGAGGATGCCGCCTTATGAGTTTTTCCGTAAGGTGGTCCAAAACTGCGCAGATGTCAAATTCCCCAAGCTCTTCGGCCATGCATGATACAAAAACGACCTGCAGCATAAGGTCTCCGCATTCTTCACAGATGTTGTCCCTGTTATTGTTTTCTATAGCTTCGATAAGTTCATAAGCCTCTTCAATGATATAGCGCCTCAGAGAAAGAAAGTCCTGTTCTCTGTCCCAGGGACAGCCGTCTGGTGCCCTCAGGCGTTTCATTACTTCCACTAATTTTATGAATTTATCTCCGGCTGCTGCCTGGTTAATATTCAATTCCAAACCCCCTGATCTTCCTATTCTAACAGATTTAGATGATTTTTCCCTTTATCATTTCGGCCAATGCAATTATTCCCCTATATCCTCCAGGCCCTACAAATCCATCCATCTTCCGGATCCATGGCAGTTTGAGGTGAAGATCCGTCCAGCCTCCGTCAGGGTCCCCCTGAATAACTGTTTCCCGGCTGCTGCAAATGATCTTAGTTATTTGAAGCTCATGCGCGGCTGACCTGACACAGGTCAGGTCCATCAGAAACTCAAGTGAGGGAGGCAGCTTCCCGTAGCGGTCAATTGTTTCTTCCTTCAGGTTTATCGCCTCTGTTGGAGAATCAGTCTTGAGCATCCTCCTGTAAAGTGTGACCCTGAGATTTTCCTGAGGAAGGTAATCTGCGGGTATTGCTGCCGGAAATTCTATCTCTACCTCAGCCTGTTTCCGTTTCTCTCCCTTTATATTTGCGATCTCTTCAGCCAACATATCGCAGTATTTCTGGTATCCGACCCTTGTTGAGCTGCCATGCTGGGCGATGCCTATCAGGTCTCCACCGCCTCTGATCTGAAGATCCCTCTGGGCAAGCCGGTAACCGGCACCCAGCTCATCCAGTTCAGCTATCGCCTCAAGGCGTTCGCTCGCTTCAACTGAAAGATGGACGTCAGGAGGATAGAACAGGAACGCGTATGCCTGTTC
>JAAYHA010000140.1 GCA_012727545.1 Synergistaceae bacterium
ATAGTTTATAAGATAGTATCTGCATCAGGCCTCAATAAACATAAACCTGGACTCTACAGATGGGAGATACCGGGATGGAGATCTGAGGCAAAGGGATCCGATGAAGATGCAGGGCCGACAGCTTTGGATACAGACAGTCTTAGGCCGGAAGACGGCAAAATGGTGCTCAAATATGCAGAGGGGCTAAAACTCTCCGTCTGGTCAGGTGAGTCATGGTCCGATGAATATACAGGGGAGCTCCCGAAAGCCATGAGGATAACGATAACACTAAACGGAAGAAAGCAAGTTTATGAAGATTCGCTGCCGACGATCCTCAAAGAATAAGGGGTTCATACTCATATCCGTAATGATATCAGTAACGTTGCTTCTTACTGCTGCGACGGCATTTTCGTGGTACGCAAGGGCTGAGATGAAAAGGGCGGAGGCAGTTAGCTTCATAGCCAGAAGCAGGAGCATTGCTGAGATCGCCTGCAAATATGCGTCAAAAAAGATCGCGGAAGATAATAATGGATATGACAGCCGATCTGAGCCCCTTTACGCTTATAATGGTGTATTGAGATCGGATATTGATGGCTTCGTAGTCGAGGTTGCAATAGAACCGCTTGATGACATGATCCCAATAAACGGCATTTTGCTGCCTGACAAGGTCACCATCAGATCTGAGTACTCAGAAGCATGGGATAGGATATGGGAAAATGTGGGCCTCCCTTGGCTTTCAGCGATAGTACTGGATTTCATTGACGCCGACAGCAGCCAGAAACTGGAAGGAAGCGAAAGGAGCACAAGCATCAACCGTGAACTGAGTGATATTGCCGAACTCAAGCTGATAGATGAAATAAACGACGGGGTGCTTTGGGGAACAAAGGACATCCCCGTAGGCCTTGCAGGATATCTCACCGTTTACGGAAAAGAAAAAGTCAATATCAACACCGCTTCACCACAGGTAATAGCAATAATGGACGAGAAGATCGACATAGCACAGGCTCGGAATTTTACCGCGTTAAGGATGATGTATCCCATAAGAAGCCTGGACGACCTAAAAAAGATACCCAACATACCTGTTGAGGTCATCACAAAACTT
Organism: Synergistaceae bacterium; assembly: GCA_012727545.1. Lineage (GTDB taxonomy): Bacteria > Synergistota > Synergistia > Synergistales > Synergistaceae > Caenicola. Next base: position 1,082 of record JAAYHA010000140.1, read on the forward strand.
TCTAATGTTATCGCTTTTGAAAGCTCTTATTTTCGTCTGAATATCAAGGTATCATATGGAGATGAAAAAGAGAGGAATTTCAGGATCATACTAGAACGGGGAAACGACACGTGCAGTGTGGTGCGCTGGGAGGAATAGGTTAGGCAGATGACAGCTTCCAAAAAACTGAAAGGCTTATTCTCACAAAATACCGGGAGCAATGCAAAAACAGACGAGAAGATCCGTTTCTGTACTGAAGAGGATATTGTCGATCGCAATGTGACCCTGCCATCGCCCCAAAACGGACGGATCATTGCGCTCCTCCAGCTCAGGACGTTATCAGTCCATCCCTTCTCCTTCCCCTTCGGAAAAAACGGGAGGGTACGGGACGCCCTGAAGATGTCCTTCAGGTATGCGCTTGGAAACGATGACGATTCAGTCCTCATGATACCCCAGGTAACAGAACAGGGATCTGACAGGACTGAAGGAGTTGTCTGGTTCGTTTCGAAGACCGAGATAGAGGAGGCAGAAGGAAGGCTGGGCGACGGGATCGCTTTCTGGCCGGCCCCACTGGCTATGTTCAATGAGACAGAGGGTAATGGCCTGGCAATATGGAACTCTGAAAGCGGGACCTCCGGAATGCTTTTTAAGGACCGGTCTCCTCTACTATACAGATGGACACCTTCCGCAGAAAACTCTGTTAATGACCTTGAAAAATGGTTCGTCGATTACTCACTTTCCGCGGACATCACGATAGATAACATCATAGTTGCAGAAAGACCATCCCTTTCTTCAAGAAGTATCCAAAAAGCAGGAAGTGAGACCCTGAAGTCATTAAGGGGATCTGCATCCCTTGACCTTTCAACGAAAAGTGCCTACAGTGCAAAAAAACTGGAATCTTTTTTCGCAGCTGCCTTCAACACGGCGAGGGCTGCAGTCTTCCTCGGCCTCTTGTTTTTAGTCCTCTCGGCAGGAGCATTTATATACAGCAGACTGAACAGCGATCATTTTGAGGACGTCCCCTTTGAAATTTACAAAATAGCTTTTGGAGAGAGGTCCAACAGCCCTCTGGCATCCTCGGCAGCAAAAATAAAGAACCTCGGCGCGGGTGGAACGAATATGAGCATGGAACAGACTCTGGACAATATTGCGGCCGCTTGGAAAATGTCTGCTTCATCAAAATCCCTGAAACTTGACGCGATCAGATATGGGACTGAGCGGACTGAGATACAGGGCACAGCTGCCGGCAGCGCCCCCGTGGAATCCCTTCGCGATTCCCTGAATAAAAACGGCTTCAACGCAAAGATATCCGACATCCAACAGATACCCGGTTCAGGAATGCGTTTTTCCATAGGACTTGAAAGTTCCGAAAGGAGCAGACCGAAATGATCGAAGATATAAGGGGACTGCCTGAGACAAAAAAGCTGATCCGCCTCGGACTGCTCGCTCTTTTGATCTGGACAGCGGCTGCAGCTCTCTTTCTGGAAGCTTCGGTCATTCTTAACAACAGCAAGGAGAGGATCATCGACGCAGGAAGGGTCCTTTCTGCCGCAAATACCTTTTACTCATATCCTTCGAGAAGTTCTGCAGGGGACAAAGAACCATTGTCTCTCCTCACTGACACGATAAACGAACTCGGCCTGAAAGACCGTGTGGGGCTGATGAACTCAGGATCGTCGGGGCTGACCGTTCAGATGAACGAACTGAACGGAGCGGAATTTGTCTCTTTGCTAAAGAGTCTTTCTGAAAAGGGTCTTCAGGTAAAGACAGCAGATATCAGGGCAATAACTTCCGCTCAAAAGGGAAGACTCATAAACGCATCTATGCTGATAGGAGCAACCGGCGATGGCTCTCTCTAAAACACTTAAGGTTTTTTTTGCAGGATCTTTGGGGCTTATTGCAGGCCTGGCACTCTTTTTCCCCTGGGACACGGCAGCAGAATATTCAGCCGGCCGGGCTGCCTTATCAGCTTCAGAAAAAAATATTTTTATTTCATTCAGGGATACTTACACAGAGGGTCTTCTTGACAGGGAATTCGTCTACAGAGGCATCACCGCTGACATGCCGGCAGTCTCGATCACAGTCAACGAAGCCAGGGTGGACCCGATGATATTAAAATCTTTGATATCCGCCTCAAAAACGGGGACGCTCTCTTTCGGAAGCGGCGAGATCACAACATTAACAAGACAGAAACTTAAATGGACCTCCGGAAAGGCAAACATCAGTTCCGACGGAGAGACCCTGTATCTCGATGACCTTACGCTTGACGGCGACGTATCGGCAAAGGGCTCCATAAACATCTCAACGGATACGGGTAAGATAGTGGCCGCTGATATGACCGCCAGTTTCCCCCATGAGTTTGACAGGGCGCTTCAGATGCTGAGCAATATGCAGGTGCTCCCCCTGACAAAGATCAGCTCAGGAGAATGGAGGATATCAAGGTGAAAGAAGACCTGAGGTCCCGTTTGTCCGAATATAAAAGTGAAATGTCAGAGCTTTTCAGAAACGGATACCCCTCTGACACCAAAGGGCATTCAAAGGATATAGTTCTCCCTGCCCTCTCATTTCTTGCAGGTCTCATCATCGCCTCAGTTATATGTTTTTTCATAGAATTCAACTTGCTAAACAGATCGGCTGAGGCAAAATATGATCTCGCAGCAGCGGTATCTAAAAGAGCACCATCCCTTGTCCACTCAATGAATGCTGATCCATACCTGGATTTTTCTGATTTGAATCCAATGGGTGCGCTTATGCCGGATAAGAGCAAAGGCAGTTCGGACAGCCGCTCATCACAGATCAAAGAGATGAGCCTTGCCGGAACGCTGCCGGGCATCGGGGCATGGGTCCGCGACAGTGCCTCAACGCGTTTCATATTGAAAGGCGAGGAGATCAACGGTTACAGGCTGAACAATGTCAAATACCTGGAAGTCACTCTTATCAATGGTGATCAGGAACACATCCTGTTTATGAGCATCTCTACCGGCAACATGACACCGCCGCAAAAGGCATCAGTTCGCCCTCAGCCAAAGAAAACACCAACTAAAAAAATCCCTCAACAAAAGGTACATCCGGGGATAGAGCCTGCATCGGAAGGGGTAGAGGGAGTGGTCCCCAGGGAACTGGTGGACAAGCTTCTTATGGATCCTTATGACGAGATCGCCAAAATGAGGATGATCCCTGCCGAGGGCGGAGGCATGCAGCTGGCAAGAATAGACCCTGACAGTGTCCTGGGTATGGTCGGAGTCAGGAAGGATGATATTATAAAAGCCGTAAACGGAGTTGAGATATCAAATCTCAGCGATGCGACGAACGCTGTCAATTCAATGATGTCAGGCACAAGGTTTGACGTGAAGGTCGAGAGGTCCGGAAAACCTCTGGAATTAAAATATCAGGTAAAATGAATATCAAAAGGAAACGCGCCTTCACTTTGGTTGAAGTTATGGTGGCGGTAGTCATACTGGCCCTGACCGCCACGGCATCAATTAAACTTGTTATGCTTGGCCAGGAAGGGCTAAGTGGAGCAAAGGCCGAAATCGCTCTGACAGAGGAAGCAAAAGCTATAAGGACAGGCATAATGCTGAAAACAGTACAGACGTCAGGCAGACGCGGCGATATAATATGGGAGACTTCTGACGGCACAAAGGAAATGTTCGGCGATGATTTCGGAAGGCTTGACTTTTCCGGC
>JAAYHA010000016.1 GCA_012727545.1 Synergistaceae bacterium
ATATCTCCTATTGAACGAAAAGATGCTTCACGCATGTTTGCGAGAAGATATTCTGCTACACGCCTTGCTTTGTTGGGCATCGTATGTGCCCTTTCCATAAGCAGGTTCTGAAGTTGTGTACTATCCATCTTGGAACACTCCTTGTTGTTGGTCAACTGTTCTGTCCATTTCTGAACTTTGTTACAAGTTTAGTCTCATAAAATAAGCTTGTCAACATTAGTCCACTTTTTGCAAAGTTAGTTCAGTGAAAATACGTAAAAATTCAAAATAAAATAGAAATCAACAACCATAGGATCCGAACTATATCTTCGGACCCGGTACGGAAATTTCAAAGCATGATGTTTTTGCGGATCAAGATCTAAAGTGGGTCCCAGTTGCCTTCATTTCTGTCCCGCAGTATGGGACATTCAATAAGTCCGAATTTTGCGGTCTTGAAGCAGGCGTTGCATGAAATACAAGCAGTCGGTCTGGTGTCTTCTTCAATCCACCTGTTTATGAGGTCCGGTTCGGCGATGAACGGACGGCTCAGGGCAAGGAGATCGCAAGTTCCGTTATGTATCAGCTCAGCCATCACAGGCAGGCTTCTGAGCCCCCCTGTAAGGACTATTGTCTGTCTGTCAGATGCGTGTTTTTTTAATTCGGCTGCATATCCCGCGAAAGGGGCCTCAGATTCTCCTGCCGACACTCCGAGAATACTGGGGGAGTTCATCGCCCCAGAATAGATCGTGCCGGAAGAAACATTTATCCCGTCCGCCCCCTTTTTCAAGAGACCTACGGAAAGGGCTGTCCCATCTTCAGAACCGTAACCATTCTCGGTGCCCTCCGCCATGCTTATCTTGAACCAGATGTTGAAACCATCTCCTACTGCTTGTCTTACAGACGCCAGTATCTCATAGAATATCCTGGATCTGTTTTCGAGTGATCCGCCGTATTCATCATCCCTTTTGTTTATCGAAGGGGACAAGAACTGAGTCAGAAGGAATCCATGACCTGCATGTATCTCTACCCCGTCGGCCCCGCCCTTTTTTGCTCTGAGAGCAGCTGCGGCGAAATCCTCTGTTATTTTTCTGATGCCGTCCTTTGAAAGGGGATCGGTCGTAAAATCACATCCGGGATGAATACCACCGGACGGCGAAAAAGATTTTGACCTGCGTGCTACTGAAGCCTCCCGCTGCCCTCCACCGTGGCAGAGCTGAACAATAAGGTTGGAACCAAAATTATGGGCACTTTCTGTGAGTCTGGCGACGTCTTTTATCCTGTCATCGGTATGAAGTCCCCACTGTCCATTTAAGGACTTACCTTCAGGACTTATGTACGCCAAACCGGTGATCAGTGTGCCCGCGCCGCCCGCAGCGATTTCGGTCAGCCTTTTTATCTCGGCAAATGATATTTCTCCGGTTGCCTCATCAGCTCTGCCAAGATTTGTGGCAGAACGTACGAATCTGTTGTTTGCCTTAAAAGAAGGCCGTTCGAATCTATAGAACAGGGAATGAATTTTTTCTGCTTTATCCACATGCAACTGTCCTTTCATTAAAAACTGGTAAATAATCTATAACAAATAATACGCAGAAGACAGGGTAATTTCTGCAATCTGAAATCTTTATTGTTTTACATCCTATGCTTTAATCAGGGAATAAATGTACGGATATCAGAGTATTTTTCCGGCAGGAGGAAAAAAGGAGAGTTTTTCTGAAACAGCATTTATTGTTGTGCCGGTAAGCTCAGCAAGGCGCATAAGCCCGAAGCAGCCATGTCCCGTGAATTTTGAGATGTGTTCTTCAGGAACTATCCACGGTCCTGTCCAGTTGGTCCGGGTCAGTTTCCTTACCAGGGATTCAGATGCGATCATCTCTCCGAGTGCCGGATGATGCGGCCCTCCTTTGACCTTTGATGCAAGCAGCTCTGATTCCTGAAGGCCGATCCTGATAGGATTGAATCCAAAAGACAGCGCACTGTCAATAAATTGACCTCCCCATTCTATAGCCTGATCCAGAGTGAGAGGTTTATATGTGCCATTTGTCATCATATTTTCAAGTTCGGTCCCCTCCAGGACCAGGCAGGGGTAAAGCCTAAGGTCCCATGAGATGGGTCCCTTGATCTCTGCCAGTTTTTTCAGGTCTGATATGCTGCTCTCTTTTGTCTGGCCCGGAAGACCGATCATCATCTGTACCCCAAGCGGTAGAGATTCGTCCATTATGTTTTTTATGTCTTCGATAATAGCCTTGGGGTCAGCTTCTCTCTTGCACAAGGAAAGGACATTTGGATCAAGTGATGGGATACCAAGTTCAATGCATGCGATAGGGTAAGACTTTATAAGGTTTCTCATTGAAGTATCTGTAAGATCCCCCGGGTATGTCGAAAAACGGATCCGGCTCCCTTTCGGAGCACTGTTTACTGCTGAATCAAGATATTCTTTGACCTTTGAAACACCGAATCTGCAGAAAGACCCTCCAAAAAAACATATTTCTCTGGGTTCGTCCAGCTCTTTTAAAACAGAGGAAACATATTCAGGTGACGGGACATCAGCAACACCAGTTATTGTGCTTTGGCTGCAGTACACGCATCTTCCCCTGCATCCTCCGAAGGGAAGAAAGAAAGGAAGCTTCTTCATTGAATTAATTAAGCCCAATCGGAATAATCCCCCTCGCTCCATTCGGGCCAGAGAGCAGCCCAGGCAAAAGTGTCAGCCCTGTTTTCAAAACTTTCCATTGACTCGAAGGTATGAGTCCAGAATCGGCATCCTTTTCGGTGATTTAAGAGGTGGTAGGTCTCATGGAAAACCGCAAACCTTCTCCATATCAAAGGAAGGGCTGAATTTATATAAATGCGCCCCCTTTTGCCGCGGACTATGTGGATCCCCCATACACCGGCAGGAAGGGGTTCAAACATAAGTTCAAGGGAGAGGCCTGTTACCTCCTCCGCTTTTGCCAGTATTTCGAACTCACTAAGCCTTTGCCATTCAGTTCCTTCTCGGATCGCCCAATTTGGGATCACTTCCGGAGGAGAGGGGATTGATTCACAAATATCCTCAGTACCGGGGTTATTTTGCTGAAGCATCCTCAGTTTCCCAGTCGTCAAGAGCTGCTTCGATAAGACGGTAGACCCTTTTTAGTTCCTGATCAGTGAGCTTTTTGCTGCGGTACCATATTTCAAGCTCTCCATTGTCCAGCATTGACTCAAGCTGGACCCGTCCGGGGTTGTCAGGAGAGGCAAAGTCCATCAGCAGGTCTGTTACATCTACATTGAGAGCAGGTGCAAGTCTCTGGAGAAGTTTCATCGATGGCAGCCTCCTGTTGCTTTCAAGAGCCTGTACGTATATCCTGCTGACCTCGACCTTATCGGCAAGTTTTTGCTGAGTAAGGTTCTGTGCCTTACGCAATGTTTTAATCCTGTTGCCAAGACTCATAAAATATCCACCCTTCCTTTACATTATGTGCAATAAAAGAATACAACATTTTTTTATTGTTGACAAGTAGGTTTAGTTATCAGGTCCAGATAAATCGAACAGCACAGCAGGTCCGCTGCTCCGCCAGGGCTGATCCTGGATCTTAAGAATTTTTGTTCAAGGTCTTCCACCGGAGAGTAGTCCTCTGACAGAGGGTCAAATTTTTCAATAGTCTCTTTTACCATATCCTTATAGTCATTCTTCCAGAAGTCATAACCTCCCCGGTGGATCACGTTGCTGTCTTCGCAGTTGTACATTATTGATAAAAGAGCGGCAATGTGCGAGCTGTTTATAGATGCCCCCATCGAGGATGTCCGTCTGAGTTCAGGAATACCATGCTGAAGAATTGAAGGAAAACCTTTTTCAGCCTCTCCCCTTGCTCCGGTTATTCCGTGCATGAGAAAGAGTCTCTCTCCGTTTGTCAGATTTCCTGATGCGTTTTTTTCGGAAAGAGATCCCAGTTCTCTGGATGTCAGTCCATCAACGGGTGCTGAAGCGTAAGATGCAATTTTTTCAGGAGTCAGTTCATTTCTGGAATATATGCAGTAGCCTGCTCCGTATAAAAGCAGAGATAAAAGGAATATCAGGCCTTTATGGGTGTTTATGCCTGAAGTGGCGGCAAACATTTTTTTCTCCATCTCAACGCCAATATATCTCAGGCGTCCCAGAGATACTGAAGGCAAAGTTCCTGATAATCCGATCAACGCTTGGTACTCCCAGAAAGGTTCTATCGCCTGCGCACTGTTGACAAATGTCCGCCATGTCATATCTAAGTGGCATCCGGGGCCAAGAGGGTCCACCAGCCCGGGCTTGGGTGCTGTTGCTATTTCCTCCGCGACAGCTTCAGCTGCAGCTTGCCACAATACCGCCGGAGAGAGGTGCTTGACTTGTCTATTCAAGTGACGGATACTTTTAGTGTATGTAAAAAAATAAAAGGGTGGCCCGGGTCTATGCAAGATGTTACCTCCGCGTTCAAAATGTACCTATCTACATTAACCCAATTCGTTGTCTCCCGCAAGCGTGTGCTGTTGTCGTTTTTCGTCCTGTTTGCATTTGTCGTTTTTCTTTCCTTCTCATCGGTCGTTTCTGTCTGTAGGAAGGATGTTTCGGAGAAATGGAACAAAGGCTGGCATGCATGGCGTAATGATGATCCGGAGGCAGCACTAGGGTATTGGACAGGGATCGGCATATCAGGAGATCTTACCGTAAGGCCGTCCCGGATCTATTACTGGAAGATCAGGGCAATGGAAAGATTGGGGATGTATGCAGAAGCAGAGGTCCTGAAGACAGACCTTGCCAAAAAGTATCCGTTCGACTTTTATACATTTTTGTTTTTTAAGGACGGAGGAGCGGGAATCTCAAACCAGGCCAGCAGGATCATGACAGAAAGCCTTTTCTATCCCTGCCCCTGGAAAAAAGAAGTATCTGCTGCCGCTGAGCGGACAGGTATCAACGACGTTATGATATGGTCTGTCATGAGACAGGAGAGCAAATTCAGAAGAAACGCTGTAAGCAGGTCCGGTGCTTTGGGACTTATGCAGCTGATGCCTTCTACAGCAAAAGATGAGATGGCAGCTCTTGACATCCTCTCTTCGGAGTTCACTGACCCGGAAAAGAACATTCTCCTGGGAGCAAGCTATTTTGCACGCCTCTCACGTAAATTCAAAGGTGACCTGCCCAGGGTCATAGCGGCGTATAATGCCGGGATGGTGCCTGTAATAAGATGGAATACACTTTCAGCAGGCGACTGGGTGGAGTGGATCGAAGAAATACCCTATTCAGAGACGAGGGAATTTGTGAGGGCAGTGCTTCAGAACAGGGAGATGTACAGGGTGATCGCCGGCAAAAATAATGATCTTCCTATATCTGTTTTAATTTCAGAGAGACCAATGCCTGTTGAGAAACTGGCTTCAGTCAACAGATAATAATTATCGATATTCATTGATATTAAATACAGCAAAAAGAGACGAGGTCGGTCAAAATTGTGTATTTTAAGGGCATCAGAAGATTTCGATCCAGTGGAGGCTGTAAACAAGTATCTTTCAGCTTCGGGATTTGAGGGCAGGATATTCCATACAGAAGAAACCATATTCACTGTTTCAGATGCATCATCAGCTGTAGGGGCCCCGGAAGAGGAAATTCTTAAGAGCATACTTCTTAGGGTAAACAGGGGGCAATACTTTGCTCTTGCTCTGATGTCAGGGGTAAACCGTGTCGACACAAAAAAAATCAAAAAGATACTGGGCGTCTCCCACGTATCTTTCGCCGGTCCGGACGAGTGTTCCAACTGGTCCGGGTTCAAGCCCGGAGGAGTTCCTCCTGTTGGGTATCCCGAACAGCCAAAGACGCTGCTGGACGAAGATCTTTTTAAATATTCCGAAGTTTGGGCCGCAGCGGGGACCGATCACGAATTTTTCCCGATATCACCTGATGAGCTGATGAGGATAACAGGGGGAGAAAAAGCTGACATCAAAAAGTGAGGCATTGGGCTGATCCAAAGCAAGCATTGTTGATGATGAAAAATGATCGTCCTTTAGTAACTCTCTTTGATTATCTTTTCCAACTCAAGGCAGCTATCTTTTCCATCTGAAAGTTCAGGAGGGTCTCTGTTTTTGGGAGTTTCCCCTCTGCAAGGCTGTTGAATTCATTAAGCATCCTGACGTAGGCTAGTCTCTTTGCGGGTGTAAATTCTCCCTGTATACCTGCCCTCAGAAGTATGGCCAGTTGCCTGTAAACGTCAGGTACAGGCACGAAAGCAGGACCTTCCGGCGTCATCCTTATGGTGTAGATAAAAGAATAACTGTCGCGGCCACGGAATGAATCTGTCTTGTCGTATGTAGGAATAGCAGGAGAGACATATACAGCTGTTCCCTTAGGTACAACTAGTTTTGCGGGGACAGCGTCCCATCTTGTGTATTCGTAAGGTGTGATGAATATGTGAGCCTTTGGCGACCAAGTGGTGACACCTATCCAAAGGTGGATCCCAGTGCCCTCAAAGTTTGTGAAGGATGTCCTCCACAACAGATCTTCTTTGTCATCCTGGTCAACTTTAGAGAGGAATATGCTGTCCGAGACATAAGAGAGGCCCTCAAGCTGTTCTATCTGCTTTACACCCGCAGGAGTCCTCAGCCATGCCGATGTGACTTCACCCCGGTTTTGTTCGAGGATCAGAACTATAGGGAAATTCCCGACTCTGAGAGTTCTGAGGTTTGCACCGCCCTCGGGGATCTCGTTGCCCGGCACGATATAAATGATCAGTGCAACGAAGAGTGCCATTGCGGGCATTATCCAGATCAGATAATTACCTGGGAAATTAGTAGCGGATCTTTTTCTCGGGTTGTTTGCAGTCTCATCTATGTTTTTCATTGTTATATTATCCACTCCATTTTTTCTGCAGGGAGAGCACCTATCATTTCGTCAAGAGTTTTCCATGTTACCGGATGCCTGAACAGTGGAGCTATCTCTTTCAAAGGTATCAGGACGAAGGCCCTTTCATGCATATGTCTGTGGGGAACTGATAGGTCAGGTGTCTCAATGATCAGTTCGCCTATTGCTATTATGTCGATATCTATCTCACGCGGTCCCCATTTTATCTTCTTGCTGCGGCCAAGTTTTTTTTCAATGTTTTTGACCGTACTGATCATTTCTTCCGGAGTCATCTCAGTTTCGGCGCTTATGCACATATTGAGGAACCTTGGCTGATCAGTGAGACCCCAGGGAGAAGTCTCCCATATTTTACTTTTATCAATGATGCAAAAACCGTCGTGTTCAAGTTCAGAAAGAGCTTTTGTCAGCATGTTGAGCCTGTTGCCGGTATTTGAACCCAGAGACATCAAAACTTTGTTTTTTTCAGGCATAATCAGCATCTCTTATTGCTTCTGCCATCATTACCGCTTTTTTGTTTTCCTTTGTGTCATGTACTCTTATTATATCTACCCCTGACCAGGCGCAGAGAGATGAGACCGCCAATGTCCCTTCAAGTCGCCCGGAAGTATCATTGCTGTCAGTTGCCCTGCCGATGGATCCCTTTCTGGATGCTCCGACAAGGATCGGCTTTGAATGTATCCTTAAAGATTCGATGTGTCTGAGGAGGAAAAGGTTCTGGTTGTGATCCTTTGCAAAACCTATCCCCGGGTCAATGATGATCTTTGAGCTTTCAACCCCAAAAGAGGAGGCTGTTTCTATCTTTTCCTCGAAAAATTTATTTATCTCCCTGAGAAGATTACTGTAAGTACACATTGCGCCCATAGTCTGGGGAGTTCCTCTCATGTGCATTATCACCAGCATGGCTCCAAAGTCGGCTGCTGTTTTTGCTATCCCGGGTTCAAACGAGAGCCCGGAAATGTCGTTGATGATGTCCGCCCCTGCTTTCAAAGCAGACTCTGCTGTCTTTTTTCTGGTCGTGTCGACTGAGATGGGCATCATAGGAAGATTTCTTCGGATCTCTTTTATTGCAGGGATCATGCGGTCTATCTCTTCAGACTCTGAAATTCTTGAAGCCCCCGGTCTTGTGGATTCCGCACCGAGATCAATAATGTCAGCTCCGTTTTCAGCATGTTCCAGCGCAAGCGCTAAAGCTGTATCTATGTTTCCGTAAGTCCTGCTATCCTTGTGGAAAGAATCATCGCTCAGATTGATGATTCCCATCAAGAGCGTCCTCGCGCCTAACATCAGGTCGCTGCCGGAAGGAAGCAATATTTTTGAGGTCTTTCTTGAAAATGAATCCAGAGCACACCTCAGGGCTTTTACGATCTCGGGGAATCCCCACCAGGACATCATCTCAAGTTTGTCGGCAAGAAAGGATACCTGTTTGACTGTGCCGAAAATTATTACGTCGCTTTTTTCTACCCTGCAGTCTATGGCATGGGCATGAACCGCGGCGTCTCCTCCCCTGGAAAGCATTTCCTGTTTGATCACATTCGCGGCTCTGACATCGACGCAGGAAAGGTACAGGGTCCTGATCTCCCTCCTGTTGTCAAAGAAAGGCAGGCTCCTCATGTCTGCTCCTATGGCACGAAGGGAGTCAGCCAGTTCTTTTGAGTCTCTGAACTTTATCTCGTAGATTGCCATGTACTGCCCTTTCTACTCAAACTCCTGGATCAGAGGGAGGTCCTTCATGTGTTCTGAATAATTAAGTCCCATGAGGCAGAATCCATGAATGTCGTCATGTGTCAAAAGGCTGTAAGATCCGGTATCCATATGCAGCCTCCAGAATCTGGGTTTCTCTATGCCGAGAGCTCCCGAAAGGAGCGGTTTAAGTACGCCTCTGTGCGAAACGACAGCAAAAGTCTCACCACGGTGTTTCTCGATAAGGCGCTGAAGTCCTGAGATTGACCGTTCCATCACCTGATCCAGAGTTTCTGCGCCTTCAAGTATAAGACTCTCCGGGTCGTTGATCCAGGTGTTCCACAACAGAGGTTCGCTCTCGGCTATGTCACTTTTAAGTCTGCCCTGCCATGGGTCGAGTTTTATGTTGTTGAACGAATTATCGGAAGAAAGCCCGCACCCGCAGCTCTCGCTGATCATCTCCGCTGTAGAGAAGGCCCTTTTCAGCGGGCTAGAATAGACATAAGTCAAATTTCTGCCTTTCATTGCCGTGGCAAGTGCTCCGGCCTGAGCTATGCCATTGTCGTTAAGGGGAAAGTCGACTCGTCCCCTTACGCGATTTTCCCTGTTGCCGGCGGATTCGCCATGCCTTATCAGATAAATGGAGGTTTTTGCCATTGGTCCCTCTTGGGTTTATTGTCAAATAGACAGATTTTCAGATCACTGATCAGTCATTCGGGGTTTATTATACATTATTGCCAGCCCCTTCTATAGAAAAACTGAGACAGTATCTATCAGTAAAAAGTACTATATAAATAATCTGACCTGTCTTGACATTTGTGCGAAGCGCTGTTATTCTTGTCCCGTTGTAATTGAATTAGCACTCGTGATACTTGAGTGCTAACAAGGCAGGAAGTGATACCTTTGCTTACAGAGAGACAGTTGGAAGTTGTCCTTTCCGTAGTGTATGAATACATAAGAAGCGGTGAAAGCGTCGGCTCCCGTACTGTTTCCAGGCGATATCTTACCGGACACAGCTCTGCCACGATCAGGAACGAGATGTCTGACCTGGAAGAGATGGGCTTCCTTATGCAGCC
>JAAYHA010000141.1 GCA_012727545.1 Synergistaceae bacterium
GCAGCGGTCTTTGCAGGAGCTGACCTCGGGTTCAGCGTAAACGGCAAGGCAGTCGGCTCATGGCGGGCTGTTGTACTTAACGATGGAGATGTGATAACTTTTAAGGGACCGAAAGGGAAGGGCTGCAGAGGAAACCTCTGTTTTGCCGGCGGTGTTGATATCCCGCCCGTCATGAACAGCCGTTCAACGTATATCCGCGCAAAGATCGGCGGAGTTGAGGGACGCGCCCTAAAAGTCGGAGACGTCATAAAGATCGGAGAACCTGCGACTTTATGGAATAGGCTGGATGGTTTTTGTCTGCCTGAAGATCTCGATCCGGCACAGGATGCAAATGCTCCGCTTGCAATAATAACAGGACTTCAGGAAGATGCCTTCACCGAAGAGGGCAAAAAGCTCCTTTTCGAATCTGAGTACACGATCACAGCTGAATCAGACAGGATGGGCTGCCGTCTGGAAGGTGCGAAGATCGAACACACCGAAAAGGGAGCGGACATAGTATCCGATGCGATACCGCTGGGAGCTGTACAGATCCCCGGTCACGGAATGCCGATAATCATGCTTGCAGACCGTCAGACTACAGGCGGCTACACAAAGATCGGAGTACTTACGCCTCTTTCGATGGAGGCGCTTGTTCAGAAAATGCCGGGATCTAAGGTGCGTTTCCGCAGAGCCGATGTCTCTGAGGGAGTTGCAGAACAGATGAAGATAAAGGAAGCAGTGAGAAGGGCAAAGGAGCTTCGTCTTTCACATGTTTCACGCACACACATTGAAGCTCCAAGGTCTCTTTCCGGCCACTTTACCCTTACTGTGGAAGGAAAGAGATACGAAATAACCTGTGAAGAGATTTAGAGACAAGGAGTGACCGCAAATGTATAAAGTAGACCTGAACAGTGACATAGGAGAGAGCTTTGGCGCATACAAGATGGGTGACGACGCAGCAGTTATGGATGCCGTAACATCGGCCAACGTTGCATGCGCATTCCATGCCGGCGATCCGCTGGTTATGAAAAAAACCATTAAAAACTGTGCTGAAAAGGGAGTTGCAGTAGGTGCGCATCCAGGATATCCCGACCTGGTAGGCTTTGGCCGCAGGAACATGAAGTGTACTCCCGAAGAGGAATATGCGGACTGCCTTTACCAGATAGGAGCACTGAGCGCTTTCTGCCGGGCAAACGGCTTATGCCTTCAGCACGTTAAACCGCACGGAGCAATGTACAATCAGGCGGCAAAAGACCCTGAGCTTGCAAAGGCGATAGCACAGGCAGTAAAGGATTCAGGGAAAGACGTGATACTCATGGGACTGGCTAACTCCGAATTTGAAAAAGCAGCTAAAGAAATGGGTATCCCGTTTGCTGCGGAGGCATTTGCAGACCGGGGCTACATGCCCGATGGCTCACTGGTGCCGCGTTCACAACCCGGGGCGATCATACATGATGTTGAGGCCGCTGCAAAACGGGTCGTCAGAATGGTTACTGAAGGAACAGTTGAGGCTGTTGACGGAACGGTAATAAACTTCCGCCCGCATTCGATATGCATGCACGGGGATACGCCGGAGGCAGTTGAGATGGCTAAGGCTGTCCGTTCAGCTCTTCAGGCTGCCGGCGTAAAAGTTACAAATTTGAAGGAGGTCGTACTGGGATGACACTGCCGTTTGACATTGCCCCATATCGTCACGCATCACCGAAAGAGATGAGAGAACTCATCAGAAAAGGTGAATGGACTCACCCGACATCAGGTCTTTCGCACTGCCATGTGCAGGCCAATATGATAGTGCTGCCCAAAGACTGGGCTTACGATTTTCTGGTTTTTGCCCAAAGAAATCCCAAACCCTGTCCGATACTGGACGTAACAGAGCCCGGCGACGGCGAGGCTAAACTCATAGCTCCGGGATCAGATGTAAGGACGGATATTCCAAGATACCGTGTATGGGAAAACGGTGTACTAAAGGACGAGCCGACAGACGTCCTGAAGTACTGGAGGGATGACCTTGTCGCATTCCTGATCGGCTGTTCCTTCTCGTTCGAGGGAGCCCTTCTGGAGGCAGGGATCCCGATCAGGCACATGGAATGCGGTTGCAACGTTCCTATGTATATAACGAACATGCAGTGCCATCCGGCAGGTCGCTTAAGCGGACCAACGGTGGTAAGCATGAGGCCTGTCAAACATTCACAGGTGGTAAGGGCCGCACTTTGCACCGGACGTTTCCCGGCAGTTCATGGAGCTCCCGTGCATGTTGGAGATCCGGCAGCAATAGGAATTAAGGATATAAACAGGCCTGAGTTCGGAGACCCTGTAGAAATAAGAGAGGGTGAAGTTCCTGTATTCTGGGCTTGCGGAGTGACTCCCCAGGCCGTAGTGATGAACAGCAAACCTCCCTTTGCGATAACTCATGCTCCCGGACACATGTTCATAGCAGACCCAAAGGATTCTGACTACTCGACATTCTAGTAAGAAAAACATAGGAACTCAGACTCAGTCCACTAATATCAGACAGCATAAGATCAGACGGCCGCTAATTATCCGGCCGTCTGATCTTATGCTGAACTTATTATATGAGCAAGGTTTTTGTCCCTACATTCGTTGAATTTGTCCCGCCAGTCATAGGACCAGTGGAGGAGTCCCTGTTTTTGCCTCAGCCTTGGCTGCCACGGGTTTTTGTGTATCTGAGCGGAATGCCTGGTGCAGAACTGTCGCCAGCGCTTTATTTGGATCTCATCCTCACCGAGCCGCCTTCCCAGATAGTAATTGCAGAACCACTGAAACCAGCCAAGCTTGTCCGTCATGATCCACCCTTTTTTCTGCCACTCAGAAAGAGACATTCCCGATGATACCTTGAAAAAATTCATGGAGACATCCGGCCTGTTGCCTTTGGGCAGTACATTATCGCCTGTAAACCATTCGAAGGGCAGCTGATCCCTGACGCTGTTGAGATATGTTCCACCGAAGACCCCCATATCCAGCATCTCTTTTGGAGTATATGCGGGATAAAAGCGCGTATCCCACAGAGATCCGTTTATAAGGAGCTTTCTCGTCTCCGGAGATATTTTCCCCCCGGCTTCCTCATTCCCTTTGGTCAGGCTTGTATCCAAAATCATAAAACCTTCCTGGGTGATGACTGCTCTTCAAGGGCAGACAGGATTTTCTGAGGGTCCCTTATCTTGCTCAAAAATATCATTGAAGCGATTATGTATGGCTTGAAGCTTGCCTGTTTGAACAGGGGCACGCGGTATCTGTCAAATACAGAAGCAGCCACTTCTCCGGACTCGCAGCTGACCCCCGAGATGTCTGCAGGCAGGCAGTGCAGGTAAAGGGCGTTTCCGTTTTTTGTAATTTCCATCATATCTTCGGTGCATTCCCAGTCCTTATGGAGGGCGTTCTGTGCAAGGAGTTCCTTTTCAAGAGCCCTGATCCCGTCATGGTCGCCCGCCCCGTAAAGATCTGTCCTCTTCTGCATTGCCTTGAATGGAGCCCAGCTCTTGGGGTAGACGAAATCCGCTCCCTCAAAAGCCTCTTTCATACTGTTTGTCTTTGTGAAGCTGCCTCCTGATACCCTTGCGTTTTCCTTTGCGATATCCTCAACTTCAGACATGATCTCATAGCCTTCCGGGTGTGCAAGTGCAACTTCCATACCCATCCTTGTCATCAGCCCCACAACGCCCTGGGGGACAGAGAGTGGCTTGCCGTAGGATGGGGAGTATGCCCATGTCATAGCGATCTTTTTGCCTTTAAGCTTTTCAATGCCGCCTGCCTCATGGATCATATGAAGCATGTCGGCCATTGCCTGCGTGGGATGGTCTATGTCACACTGCAGGTTGACAAGCGTCGGTCTCTGTTCGAGTATGCCGTCCCTGTGACCCTCTTTGACAGCATCGACGACCTGGTGCATGTAGGCATTGCCTTTCCCTATGTACATATCGTCCCTTATTCCTATCACATCAGCCATGAAGGAGATCATGTTGGAAGTCTCCCGTATCGTCTCGCCGTGTGCTATCTGTGACTTGCCCTCATCAAGGTCCTGTACTTCCAGTCCAAGCATGTTGCATGCAGAGGCGAAGCTGAAGCGGGTCCTCGTTGAGTTGTCGCGGAAAAGGGATATCCCTAGCCCACTGTCAA